>CAZUDD010000001.1:0-22642 GCA_964619665.1 uncultured Desulfurococcaceae archaeon
AGTTATAGCAGATCCTATCCGACTTCTAGATTCATCGCCTATAGGTGATGGTGCAGCTGTACTAATACTTGCTTCAGAGGAGATTGCTAGAAAGTTAAGCGATACATTGGTTGAGATAGTTGGCGTAGGACTTGGATCTGAAGCTCTTGATCTTGCTTCAAGAGAAGATCTTTTGGATCCACTAAGTATTCGAGTTGCAGCTCAGAAAGCGTACTCCATGGCTAGTGTAAATCCGAAAGACATTGATGTAGCTGAAGTTCACGACGCCTTCACAATAACAGCCCTTCTCTCTATAGAGGGGCTAGGATTCGCTGAAAGAGGTAAAGCCTGGAAACTTATTGAAGAAGGACGTTTTGCTCACGGAGATAAGCCCAGTATAAATCTAAGTGGTGGTCTTAAAGCACGTGGACATCCTGTAGGTGCTACTGGTGTTTATCAAGTTGCTGAAATTACTATGCAGTTAAGAGGTGATTTTCCAGGACTTAAACTGAGTAATGCTGAGATAGGATTAGCAATGAATACAGGTGGAGTTGCAACATTAACTTCTGTAATTATTTTGAGGAGAGTCTCCTAAGGTGATTCTCATGAGAATAGCGCCCCCCCGCATATGGAGAGAACGTGGTGCTAGATATAGACTCGAAGGATGTAGATGTACCAGATGTGGTAGAATGTGGTATCCACCAAAACCTCTTTGTCCTTATTGTGGCTCTAAAGATATTGTCAAGATTAATCTGCCTCAACAAGGAAGACTCATCAGCTGGACCATAGAGTATACTGTACCGGCTGGGTATAGAGGCAAAGCACCAATAATAATAGGACTTGTAGAACTAGATAATGGTGTTAAGGTCTTAGCTGAGATAACGGACGTAAAACCCGAAGAACTTGTCTATGGTATGAGAGTCGAGTGTGTATTGAGAAAGCTGTACGAGGATGGTGACGAAGGAGTCATCGTCTATGGAATAAAGTTTGTTCCGCAGCAACAATAATAGGAAGGTATAGGTTGCAGTGAAGGGCACCTCATAGTTTAAGATTTAAGCTAAGTAATAGATAGTGATTAAGGTGTTGAGGAATGAAACTACGTATACGATATAGAGATCGAGAATATGAGGTAGATGTTGAAGAGATAGATAGTAATAAATATCGAGTTCTAGTTGAAGGTGAAGTATTCGAGATAGAGGTTCCATCAAAATCATTTACTGAAACTACAGTAGCTAGGGAGGCCATAGCAAGACATAGAGAAGTAACACCTCCGAAAATAGAGAAGCCTATAGAGATTCCAAGTACAAAATCCTTTATGCCAACTCCTTCTACAAGTAATGCAATCATAGCTCCTATTTCTGGTCGTGTTTTAAAAGTCCTCGTTAAACCTGGTGATACCGTAGAGCCTAGAACGGTTGTTATAACCCTTGAATCCATGAAAATGGAGCTTGAAGTATATGCAGGTAGAAGAGGCGTTATAAAAGAAATCCATGTCAAACCAGGTGATTCTGTTAGAACAGGTCAAATAATAGCTACACTCGAATCTCATTAGGGTGTAAATATGCCTCGAAAAGAAATTGAGGAGTTAAGGAGGTTAAGGGAGCAAGCTCTACGTGGAGATCCAGCCGCTATCCAGAAACAGCACATGAAAGGTAAATTAACTGCTCGGGAGAGAATAGAGCTACTAATTGATCCTGGATCCTTTATAGAGCTAGACATGTTTGTCAAGCATAGAGCTACAGAGTTTGGGATGGACAAAAAGGTGGCTCTAGGTGATGGTGTAGTAACAGGTATAGCTAAGGTGGATGGTAGATCTGTTGTTGTCATAGCACAGGACTTCACATTTATGGGAGGTTCACTTGGAGAGATGCACGCTGCAAAGATTGTAAAAGCTATGTCTATAGCGTTGGAGACTGGAGTCCCCATCATATTCTTGAATGATTCTGGAGGTGCAAGAATTCAAGAAGGAGTAGATTCGTTGAAAGGGTACGGAGAGGTATTCTACATGAACGTTATGGCATCCGGTGTAGTACCACAGATAGCTGCTATCATGGGGCCCTGTGCTGGGGGTGCTGTGTATAGTCCAGCACTTATGGACTTTGTCATAATGACTAGGAAAACTTCGTTTGCATTCATTACAGGGCCTCGTGTTGTAAAGGCGGTTACAGGTGAAGATATCGATGAGTTTGGTCTCGGTGGAGCTGAAGTACATGCGTACAAGAGTGGATTTGCTCATCTGATTGCAGAAGATGATAAGCATGCTATTGAATTGATAAAGAAGTTGCTTAGTTATATTCCTCAAAACAATATGGAGGATCCACCCTATGTACCGACAGGTGATGATCCTGAGCGTAGGGACTATGAACTAGATGATTTGGTACCTGAAGAACCTACAAAGGTTTACGATGTTAGAGATGTTATTGAGAGAGTCTTCGATTTAGGGACATTCTTTGAGATAATGCCTCACTTTGCCCCTAATGCTGTGATAGGTTTTGCGAGACTAAATGGCAGATCTGTATGTGTTGTCGCTAACAATCCAGCGCATCTCGGCGGTGTTCTCGATATAGATTCTTCAGATAAAATTGCTAGGTTTGTAATGTTCTGCGATTCCTTCAATATACCGATAATAACGTTTGTAGATACACCTGGATACTTACCAGGTGTAGATCAAGAACATCGAGGTATAATAAGACATGGTGCAAAGGTTCTCTATGCATATTCCGAAGCTACAGTACCTAAACTCACAGTCATTTTGAGAAAAGCTTACGGTGGAGCCTACATAGCTATGGGAAGCAAGCATCTGGGAGCAGATTTCGTGGTTGCTTGGCCAACAGCTGAAATAGCTGTTATGGGGCCTGAAGGTGCTGCAGAAATCATTTGGAGAAAAGAGCTTGAGAAATTAGCACCACAGGAAAGAGCTGAAATGCTTAAGAAACTAGCTCAACAATATCGTGAAAAGTTTGCTAATCCATATGTTGCAGCTTCAAGAGGCTATGTAGATGCCGTTATAGAGCCCAATGAGACAAGACCTATACTAATACGAGCTCTAGAATTTCTCTTAACTAAGAGAGAGATAAGACCCGGAAGAGTTCCAAAGAAACACGGTATACCACCTGTCTAGACTCTCTTCTCAGTGCAGGTCAGCTACATCACTACTCAGCTGTTAGGCGGAGTCTCATCACGTATCCGCTACACCGGGGATTAACCAGTGTTAAAACCAATAATAAGCGGTGTCGCTATACTCATCTTAACACTATCAGTTATAGGCATTATATCCGCAGCTATAACGTATGGTCTGGGTATAAGTGATAGAGATAGAATAGCTTCTCTGAAATTTCTTCAAATCTTCTTAGTATATGCAGCGGTTTCCGCGATCATAACTTACTGCTTTAGAAAGATTGTTGTTGAAACAGTTATCCAAGCCATACTCATAGTGTTGATATCCTGGCTTGTACTACCGATCCTATCAGCTATAGCATATAGCTATAGTATTGGTATGAGCTTTATCGATGCTCTTTTTGAATCTATGAGCGGCTTGACAGGTACAGGCTTAACTGTAATTCAAAAACCTGAATTGATGCCTCTTATTATACGTGTATGGAGAGGTGTTACACAATGGGTTGGTGAACTAGGCATAGTTGTCTTTAGTGGGTCTCTACTTCCATTCCTTCACCGTATAATAAGAGGCATTTACATGGTTGAACGTGGTCAAAGGGTAGCTCCTACCATTATTGCAACTGTTCGAAGATTGTTAATTATTTATAGCCTCTATACAGTAATTGGCATTGCATTATTTGCTCTTTTTGGTATGCCCATAGGTGATGCAATTATACACTCCATGACTGCTATAGCAACAGGTGGAATGTCCACAAGTTCAAAAAGTATTGGGTTATGGATAACATCACAAGGACGTATAGTCAATTGGGGTCTATACATTGCCTCCATCATAATAATGATTTTAGGTGCCTTCAACTTTGTAGATCATGACCTAATGTTTAAGGGGAGATTTAGGGAATTGTTACGATCGACAGAATTTCGTTGGTTTTTCATATTCTTAGGATTCTTTTCATTCCTAGCCTTAACACCTCTTATAGTGTCTAAGAGTGGAGATGCAGCCATTGTATTCTATCATCTTGTTTCTGGCTATACAACAACGGGATTTCAATTAGCTGATATAGCTAAGATTCAAGATTATGAGAAATACGTATTGATATTGGCAATGATAGTTGGCGGTGCTACATTTTCTACAGCTGGTGGTATAAAGATTAAGCGAGCTGCAATAATAGTGAAGACCGTGATCTGGGAAGCAGGTAGACTGTTCATACCTCCAGCAAGAATAGTACCTAGAAGAATTGGTCGAGAACAACTATCGGATCACGATATACTAAGCGTTTTCTCATTTACAGCACTATACATGGTAACACTAGCGATAGTCACCGCTATCATCATGACTCAAGGATATAGTTTTGTAGATTCACTTTTTGAAGCATCATCAGCATTATCCTGCGTAGGACTTAGTGTTGGTATAGCTTCTGCAAATGCTTCGCCTATTGTTAAAGCTATTCTGATTGCAGCTATGTATCTTGGAAGGCTCGAGTTTACTCCACTATACCTCTTAATAGGGTTAGTTTATAGGAGGAGAGTAGCCATGTAGACAAAAATAAATAAGGAGATCCACTCCTTATCTTGAGGGCCACTCGAATCCATGGGATAGTCTATGAGAATAGCATTCATAGGCATATCCCCTGGTATCGAGGGAATCATTAGAAGATTCGCTGAGCTAGGCCATGAAATAGTAGTTCTAGATGATGATCCTAAGAGATTGGATGAGATTAGAACTAAGCTTAGCGATATAGACATAGCAACATATCTAGGTGATCTAAGGAATCCTAGCACATATGTTGATGCTAATATAGATCGAGCAGACATCGTAGTAATTTCCCATACCAATGAAGATCTGAATTTTGCAATAGCAGCTTATGCAAAAAGACTTGGAATTCCTAAGATCGTCGTTATAGTCGAAAGCGAAAGCTCAGCTAAACTCGTTGATGCTATAGAGGTATCATCAAATGTCGTTATCAGAACAAAAGCTATTGAACATGGACTTCTAGAAGCAATTCTTGAACTCAAGATCATTAACTTAGATGAAGAGCGTGTAATAGCATTAATCGATATCTCAAAACATATAGAATTACAGGCTCTAACAATATCTGATCTAAAGGATAAGGATATAGAGGTATTAGCTGTGATCGATGAAGAAGGAAATATGACATTACCAAAAGATGAAGTATTACTAAAACCGGGTCTAAGACTACTCGTAGTATGTAAATTGACCGATCTAATGAAGTTGATGGGTCTAGCCTAAGAAACCCTTATTAGGTCTAAAATATTTAAAAGTATTCAAAGAGTACTATCCTACCAATTGAATAGGCAGAAGATATCTTGAGATTAATATCCCTAAACCCTATGAAACATCTCCACAATGTTCTAGGTGTTTAACTTTGTCAAACCCATATGCTTACCTCATTCCAGTTACTCATAATGCAAATCTTGACACCATTTTGATGGTTATTCTTGGAAGCATAGCTATATTCGTTCTAATGTTTATCTTTTTCAAAGTTATCTCAAGTCTAAGATTCCGTGGTAAAATATCGCGAACTATAGAATCGAGGTTAAAGACTATACTTGCCATAACATTCATATCGTTTTACATAGTATTTATTCTTCTTGCATTTAGAGCAACTGGATGGATAATACCTATAACAGTTGTCGCTATAGCGTTCATAATACTACTTGCATTAAGACCTGTAATCGAAAATGTATTCGCATACATACTCATACTAGCTACAGGAATTATCAGAGAAGGTGAACATGTTGCAATTAAGTTAAACAATGTTACTTATGAAGGTGTTGTTGTTGAAGTCAATAGCAACTACACAGTATTGCGAGTAGGTACTGAGTCACGGCTGTATATACCAAACTCATTTGTAGTTAGAGCTACTGTACTAAAGCCTAGAGGATTGATATTAAAATTGAAAACAAGAATTCGTGGAATCGATACTAACATCATTCCTGAATTCCATGAAAACCTTAGAAAAGCGTTGATGGCTTCGAAACGTTTAGTTAAATCTGGTATTGCGATAAGCTTAGTTGAAATTCACGATAAGTACTGTTCGTTCCTTATTGAAGCTCCAATACAAAATCCTAAAAATGCTTTAGAAGCTCAATACGAAGTCTTTAGCATTATAAGGGATCTAGCATCAAAATACGGTTTTGAAGTACACATGGAGGCTTTGTCTTCGAAGTAGAGCCTTCCTAATGTTTAAGTATGAATACGAGTCTTCTGCGTTTCTCATCAACGACCTTCTCTACTTCACCACTTCTAATCATCTCTGCTAATATTTTTCTCACGATTAATGCGTCTACGTATATACCGTGTCTTTCAAGTTCTTCCCTAAGCTCGTCAAAGGTAATACCTTTATGAGTACTGAGAATTTCAATAATATGCTTCTTGATGATGTCTATTTGGGGATATTCCTCAGAGTTATAGATCATAACTGACTACACTCCACGTTTTAGGATCATAGGCTATTCTAGGTTTTAAACCTCTTCTTCTTAAAAGTTCTACTACATGAGGATACAGTATTACATATTCTAATTCAACGTCTTTAGCTAGAGTAGCATCTATGGAGTATAATCGCTCAATCAAAGAATTCAAAGTATTTGAGTTCGAAAAGCTGACCATAACAGCAGCTCTTGTTGGTATTTCGTAGTCTAGCAAATTCTTCAAAGCTCTTATCTGGTACTCAAAATAATCTCTAGGTGCTTGGGTAAGCATGGAGAATTCTTCAGGAGTACAACCCTTGATTGATACCCTTACAAATATGAAGTCTCTGTATGGAACTAATTCTTCAACGAAATCTCTATTCAAACCTAGAACTATACCATTAGTCTCTAAAACAAATGTAATCCCTCTTATTGTAGATTTCTCAATGTATTCCTTTATATGTGCTAAAACCTTAAGCAAATGGTTCGGAGAAATTGTTGGTTCACCGCCTGATATCCTTAATATAGGGTAATTATGGGATTTAGCCATGGATACGAGCTTTTGTGCAACTTCTTTGGAGCTATAGAATCTACCATAGCTTTTATAGTTGAGATTAGCTCTCCAACTCCAACAAAAGCCGCATTTGAGTAAACAACCAACGCTATCGGCTACGGCAGATCCTCCATAGAATCTTGAGCACCTAAATCGATAGTACTTTCTAAGTTCTTCATCGCCTACTATCTTTACAACCCATCTTCTAACTTCATCAAGGTATTGAAGGGGGTCATAACTCATTGTATTTCAGCCAATTCTACGAACTAAATTTAAACTACATAAACACGACCTTAAGTATGTCAATGCTAAATTCTGAGCATAGGTAGTGTCTTCTACCGCTATGATACGTCTAAAATCTTTTGAAGTCTTTTCCTGTGTAAAATCAACAACTATTACATGTTTACGATCGATAATTATGGTGTTTTCAGCTATATTTGAGATACATATCTTTACATTGTTTTTTGAAGCTCTTTCAAGTAAATCCATGTAGAGCAATATCATTCGATGTAATTTCTCATTACATATCTCATATACTTCAGAGGGGAGTTGCGTAACTATATATACCTTCGTTCCAAGCATTCCCAGTCTTAATAACTCATTCAATAAGATTGAAGGTATTTCATTTAGACACTGAATAGCTACTATTACTTCACGAGAATTCTTCAGTATCTGTACAAGCTCATCAATGTTCTTTATAGAACTTAATCTCATCTCATCTCGCAGTTCTGTATCTATATAGAGCTGTTCAGCGATGTTGAGATCTAGAATCTCTACGGGTACAAAGGCCTTTTTGTATGGAGCGCTTCCTCTATACCCATCCTCATACTCTACAAATAGATGTAGATCTCCCAGTAGAAGCTCCAACAAAATCTCTACATCGATGCATTCGGAATAGAGCTCTAAGTGATCTCCTTTATCCGTTATGCTTATTAGGATTCTCGGTCCAAACTCTTTGCATGTTGACATAACATAACTACACACATTGTTCTCAACATACACGTCTATAAAGGTCTTGTAATCACCATGGATTAACCTTCTGAGAACACCTATACAATCGCTACTCCTAACCCTGAATCGAAATTTCTCATTTATCTCGAGATGATCTCTGTATCGATAACGTTTAACCACTTTTACATCATCAAAAGGGAAGAGAGTCTGAGGAATCATTGGAATGCAAGCTCTCTTCATGGAGATATTTCCTCTGTTGACAATACTCAATACCCT
The DNA here is from genome assembly GCA_964619665.1 of uncultured Desulfurococcaceae archaeon. Classification (GTDB taxonomy): domain Archaea; phylum Thermoproteota; class Thermoprotei_A; order Sulfolobales; family Ignisphaeraceae; genus CAZUDD01. The sequence continues at coordinate 8,306 of CAZUDD010000001.1, forward strand.
ATCTCCACGATCTGTAGTTCTATATACAGCTCTATAATTATTATAGGCTGATTAATTGTAAACACTATTAGCGTATAGTACAGTGTGCAACATCAAATTCATTACGATGTCCTCAACCCTGGTCATGGTGATACGGTGAGGTCTTTGAACTTAATCAAAGATCTACTTCTCATCTTTAGATATAGAAAGGATTTGGCCATGGATAGAGGTATTATTGAGCTTTTACAAAGTATCTTCTGTTTTCTCTCAAGGGTAAGAGATATACTTGTAGAGGCCTTTGAGAATCTAAAGGATAGAAGGCTACGAGAAGTATATGATGTGTTTTCTATGATGATGCTTCATTTTGATAAACTTCACCAATTTCTAAGAAGAATTTCAAAAGTTAATGAAGATAGCTGTACAGAAAGAGATGTTAATGTCATGTATGCACCAGAGATAGCTGTAATGTTAAGGCAGCTTCAGAATATCGCACTCGCACTCAATGATTATGCTAAGGGTGCTTCACCACAATCAATTATCCAAATCATATATACCATGGATAGTTTAGTAAACGATTTAGCGTCTATGATAGAGAAGCTTTTAAGACAAGTCTAAATCTCAGGCATAGAACTATTGATGTTGACAGGGTTTTAAACATGATCAGAATGCTCGTATTAGGCGATACTCATATACCTGATAGAGCTTATGAAATACCAAAGAACATACTATCCTTTTTGAATAGAGAGAAGCCCTTTGATATTGTAGCGTTTACCGGAGACCTTACAGAGAAATATGTTTTAGAATTCGTTAGAGGTCTAGGTAGAAAGATCTACTGTGTTTCTGGCAATATGGATTACCTACCATTACCGGAATATGAAGTATTTGAGGTAAACAATATAAAAATAGGTCTTATTCACGGAGACCAAGTATATCCTCGTGGAGATATAGCTAAACTGACAAGAATTGCTCGTAACTTAGAAGTTCATGTACTGATTTCAGGGCACACACATGAACCTTTCATAACAGTACACAAGGGTATTCTACATCTGAATCCTGGATCAGCCACTGGAGTTCCAAGTGGATCTGGTAGAGCAGCACCTCCATCGTTTATGTTAATCAAGATTTTAACGGACGGTCTTCTAGAAATACATTTCTACGAACTAATAGATAAAGAGCTCATGTTAAAGCATAGAGAATCGATTAAGTTCAGCGTCTAACATAGGTGATCAAATACATGGATATAAATATCTACATTACGTTGTTTCCTCTCATTGCAGGCATCATTACGTTTACAATCACTTACACTGCCATAAAGCTTGAGATTAAAAAGAGATTAGTTTGTCGAGATGTACATAAATTAGCATCCATTAACGTTCCATGCTATGGTGGCCCCTTTCTATACATAGCGTTTTTCACTGTACTATTAGCTATGTATTGGACAGTCCATGTATATTCAGTTCTCTATGTATTGGTATGTTTAACGTTTGGTCTAATAGTTGGACTTCTCGACGATATCTATGACCTCGATGTATTCAAAAAGGTGTTGTTAGGCACCATACCAGGTCTCGTAATTGTGTTACTACATGCATATGATCCCTATCCTGTGGTCCCATTCATAGGAAAGACAAGACTAACTATAATCTATCCATTACTTGTATTAGCAGCTTCGACAGTCTTTACAAATGCTGCTAACATGGTTGATACACACAATGGACTATTAGTCGGTATGACAACAACCATAGTATATGGAGCTGCCATAATCAAGATAGTACGCGGAGACATAATGGCATTCCTAGTACTATTGTGTATTGCTACAATCTTAACAATATATCTATTCTTTAATTGGTATCCTGCAACAATATTCAATGGCAATTCAGGTTCATTTATGCTAGGTTCAATACTTCTTGCATTAGCTGTAATCTTCAAACTTGAATTCTATACAATAATTTCCTGTGCACCAATGATATTAAACGGTATAAGCTTCATAACATCTCTAAGGAGATTAGTTAAGAAAGAATCCATTAAAGAAAGACCTGTCATAATGCTAGATAATGGCTTTCTAATCCCTTCCAGAAGTAGAGAAGCTCCTATGACACTCATTCGTCTAGCACTACTTCTTGCATCTAAACCTCTCAGTGAAAAAGAACTTGTATTAGTGATTGTCACAACTACTATCCTTACAACAACTTTAAGCATATTCCTAACTATCTATACTATATAGCGTATTCAGCCCTTCCACTCTACATCATCTACTTATATCAGAGCCTAACCTGTTCATCATTAGTTTTAAGTAGGAATTATGTGCCAATATCTTATTCAGTGTCCAGAAATAAAGTATTTGCAAGGGATGATAGGGTTATCCTCAGCTGATGTAGTGATGAATCGCCCGCTCCTGACTCAATTTAAGTGAGATCGCCACACGTACATGTATACTCATGTACTATTCTATGCAGATCCTCCATACCTATGCCATGAAGAGCTGAAACTCTTGGAATTGCAATAGATTTAGAGTAATTTCTAATTACATTCATTAGATCTAATACGAGATCCTCGTAAGCACCATGACCTTTTAAATTCTCTTCTATCACTTCGAGATCTCTGACTATATCACCTGATATCGGTAGTTCGGGAATCATTAGATCGATTTTATTTAGGACAGGAACAACATCAACTCCTAATCTTAATTGCAATGCTATGCTGAGAGTAGTTAGAAACACATAGTCGGTCATGCTTTTAATTAGTGATGCATCGACAACAAATAGGGTTAGAATTCTATTACCACTAACATCTTTTAGTGTCTTCATTAGTTTCGGTGCTAAGTCTCTAAATACAAATACTTCCATTTGTCCTGGAGTGTCTATCAATACCATATCTGGTAGTATTTTGGAGATAAAGTCTATGATTTCGTCAAGATATTCTGTGAGAATCTCTATAGATCTAACTAGAGCTCCATTGGGTCCTAACCCAAGTTTCTTTGCGAGCTCTTTTGCATTGACAATCTTTCTAACATCGAAATCGGGTATGTATGGTATGTATTCTACAGCTGGATCCATATTCATCTTCACTACATTGAGATCGTATTCTCTCTTTAGCCATTCTGAATATGTTTTTACAAGAGTTGATTTGCCAGATCCAGCGGGACCTACAAAAATTACTATCGGTATAATTCTAGTGCTAGACATCATATAGTTCAGACCTAGATACCTTGTATTCTACTTCAACATCTTTTCTTCCCATCTCTTTGCAAAACTTACACTCTCACTAACGTCAACAAATAGTGTAGCTACCTCCTTTACATCTTCAGCCTTAACTTCTTTCCTACCTTTTCTTTCAGCTAGTATTCGTGCTGGTTGTAGTAACTGAACAGCGTATCTAAGGCTACGTTCTGAAGCTATCTTTACAAGTTCTTCAAGTGCTTCATCTGATAAATTGACTTCCTCTTCCATAGCCCTAATCTTTATTATTTCTCTCATCTCATCTGGTGTATATGGTCTCATCAATATTATGAGAAGTCTGTCCAATAGATCTAGCGGTAATCCATGAGGCGATTCTATATCTGATCCTCTAATCTTAGTAATACCTCTATTTGTAGCCATAATTATTATTGGAGAGAATTCGCTTTCCATAACCTTCATTAGGAAGCTAAACGATTCCATATCGAGCATATGAACATCATCGATAAAGAGTACACCAGGCACCAGTTCTGCTCTTCCATCCTGAAGCAGTTTTCGAACTTGTTCATCAACGGTTCTACGTATTTCAGGATCTATTTCTTTCTCTGCAACTTCGATACCTATCAACGACGTTATAGCTCGCTTTTGAGCAGCTAATGTTTCGTCAAGGTCATGCAGTGTAACGGTCCTAATTATCTCTTTCTCTTTATATACAGTACCTCGAGGAAGTTCTTCATAGACTCTATACATTTCAATGTCATAGTAGCGAGCTTTATCAATGCCCTTAACTCGACCGATCTTATGAACTTCACCTGTATCCGCATCAATCCAAATGAGATCTCCTCTTCTAATACCTAGCTGAGCTAGCTGAACTGCAATTTCTTGGCTAACCTCCAGTGTCTTCTCTTCATCTTTTGTGGCCAGTGTTATCTTAGCAGCTCTAGGCACCTTTATGTATGGATTGAATGGATGTCTCGCCATAACGAACCTTATGTCTTTTACTGCACCTTCGTATACACGTCTAATCTCTTTGAACCTTATGCCAATAGCACGTCTTACAGCTCTCATAAGGACTTCTGTCTTCTTTACTTCAGCAGAATATAGTTCTGCACCAGAGATCATAACAAAGGGAGTGTCTTGACCTAGTTCTCTAGCAATACCGATGGCTAGAGCAGTTTTTCCTGAACTTGGAGGACCTACTAGTAGAATACCTCGTCCAGCTAGTTTTCCCTCTTTGATCATTCTAACGACTATTCCAGCAGCTCTTCTAGCTTCTACTTGACCTACAAATCCATCGGCTATGTACATCGGTTCGCCACGTTCATCAAGTCCTAAACCTCTGATATGACTATGTGCACTGATTCTTCTCATGATAGCTCTCTTGGACTCTTCTTTAACTTCGCGTATGAATGCCATCCGATAACACCTCCTGTCAAGAATTACCTATTCGAAAATAGGTAGCACATGAACCTTATAAATATTTCCTTATAATTGAGATGACTTGTCATGACTATGCCTATATACCCCGTAGACAGTATATGATGCTAAGAGTATTAGTAGAGTATCACGAAGTATTGCAAGCCATTGTACAGGAGAATCAGCTGTCCATGGATTGAATTTAGGAGTTAAACCTAGTAAGGATCTAATATATGAATCTAGGAAGAATAGAGCAAGAATGCCAAAGTTGGCTATATCGGCTATGATATAGACGAGTAGATCTCTACCACTTAGTACGATGATCGCTAAAGGAGCTAGTATTAAGAGCATTTGCGGTGAGAAGATATAGCTTAATGATATTGCAAAGAGAAGCATAGCTAAAGAGACTCTAGCTATACTAACTGGGTTATCCATTCTCAAAGCCATGATTATAAGCACTACAACTGTAAGTATTGAATAGTATAGAACTTTGTGGTAAGGACTGTATATGTCCTGTATAAATACTTGATATATACAGTTCTCGCAATACCATTCGCTGTGATGTCTAATAAAATCGATAATTCCTTGAGGTGCACTCAGCGCTAATACAATGAATGGTGTTAAAGCTATCAATCCATATACTAATACGAAATTCACAACATTCTTCATAGCATCTCTATTCTTTGTATGTAGATATCTCTGAAAAAGTTCATATGCAAATACTAAGAAGAGAAATGCTGGATAGAGTTTTGTAAGTGTTGCTAGCGATAGCCAGATACCGCTTCTAGTACACCTTGAATTGCAGAAGTCTAGTATTCCCAGTAACACAAACATTGCTGCTATTATATCCCAGTTATAGATTAGGTAGAGGATTATTGAAGGTGATAGACATAGAAGAATAAGTTTATGCTTCTCTTTCTGTCCTAGTCTATTGAGTAGCTTGATGCTATAGATGATTACGAAGATATAGGATATACTAAGTATCACTGCATGGACATAATAGTGAATTCGTTCAAAGCTTGAATAAACATCTATATTTGTTAGATCTCCTTTAACTATTGCTCTAGCTATGGTGAGCGATGCTATCCATGTTAAAGCTACTAATGGTGGATATTCAAACTTGTAGTCAACGTATGGCAATACAACTACTTTTTCTCCTCGACAAAACATTGCTAAAGACTTGCTGTGATACCAATCACTAACAGATATTGAGGCTTCTGCACGAATACACTTGTCTATAGATACAATACGCGAAAGAACACCTTGAACAATATCAGTATATTTAAAGCCATAGTTATTTAACGGTATAGGTGTTGCAGGATCATGTATATAAATAGAGATAGCGACCACTATAAGGCCTAGAATGGTTAACGCAAGTACGGGTTTCTTCATAGCGGCATCTAGAATTCGTTTGAAGCTTTTGGTTATTGTGAAAAACCTAGTTTCAATGTTGTTCATAAAACTTGAACACCTATATCGAGAAACTATGTTTTAGATTTAAATTGTTAGCGAGACCGATACTAAGAATTGGTTATGTCATCGTATAGGTGAAGACATTGCGTAATAGACTAAGGGTCATCTTTAAAGGAATTGAACTTAATGATATTGTCGCGTTGTGTATGTTGATAGTGCTCTTCCTATTCTTTGCAATCAATCAAGCACTTACATTCACAAATTTAGAGCTTCAGCGTATCGATAGAGGTGCAAAAGGATATGTATCTGACGAGGTATGGTATGTCAGTGCTGCTAGAAACATAGTGAGACTCGTTTTTGGATTATCGGTATACAATCCTAGATGCCCTTCATGTGCTACGCTAGTCTTCACTAGTTTTGACAATGTATCAACAGCAATTACCCTAAGTAGAGCTTTTGAAGATTTAAAAGTCGTTGATACTTCGTATACGAAGATTCCTGCAATATATGTGAATGGATCCAGGAGTTCCATAGAACTCCTAGCTAAATTAACAAAAGCTAAAGTGATATGGGGCTGGAGGTTAGCAGATGCAGAAAACATTGATACATATCTTAATTTAGAGCACCCACCAATGATGAAGTACCTCATAGCTTTGAGTATGCTAGTACTAGGTGATTATCCTCTCTACTGGAGGATACCATCAATAGTACTCGGATTGATTATGGTATTAACGACATACTTCATGGCGAAAAGGATATTACGGTCATGTATATGGGCATTGTTAGCTTCAGCACTTGTTGCAGTAGATCCTCTAACACGTATTATGTCATCATTAGCCTTACTGGATATCGCGTCAGCTTCTATTGGATTATTAGCTCTATACTATGCAGTTAAGAAACGCTTTAAATTAGCACTGATAGTACTTGCCATAGCGACAACGATGAAGTTTACTGCTCTTCTCTACATAGTCCCTATACTGTTATTGATGGCCAGAACTCTCTTAGTAGATAATCGTTCCCCACTAGATGTATTCTTCTGGTGTGTTATCGCATTACTCATCACCATGATTCTCTTTGGAGCATTCCAGATACTAGTTTCAATACCTTTGATTCTCTACATAGGATTTAGTTCATGGATTTCAAATAGTATTTGGGGAGCTATATCATGGCATTTATCTGCGAAATGCGTTGGTCCTAATTGCCCTGTTTCCTCTACCCCCTGGGAATGGTTTTTCGGCGTTAACTCATTTCCTGTTTATGTCTTAGAGAACGGCAGAACTATTGCAGCTATAGGCTTTGTACCTATATACATCGTAACCTTTGTATTCATGATCTTAGGAATCTTCATCAAAGACCAAATCAAATCTGCCTGGCTATGCTTAGTAGGTACGTTTCTTGGTTTTGTTCTATTGTGGTTAGCTGGTGCAAAAACACAATATAGCTTCTATGCTATTCATTTAACACCCCTCATATACATATACTTTGTTGGAGTACTAAGGTTCATTGCTAATAGAGAAAATATTTCAATACTCTTTAGACGTATAGCTATGTGCATCGTGTTTATTGGAGGAATTGTAAAGAAGGTTTTAGTAGAGTAGTAGAAACATTGTATGGTAATAGAGGCGTAAATACATGCTTGTGCGACAATTATATGAAACACTAAGAAAGCTTATCGATACTCTGCGATCTGCAGGACTTAGTGATGTAAGCAGATTCTATGGATCTATAGAGAAAGTAAAGGATCTCGATAGTGCTTTCATTATAACAAAACCATTTCTTACAGGATTAAGAAGAATTAGGGATATAATAGACAATATGAAAGCATCTGAGATTTCTAGTATTATTCAGGGATTAAACGAATTAGAGAAAGAAGTTGAGCACCTAGTTAGTTCTACAAAACGAGTTAGCCTGGTTATGCGAGCAATATTGATACTGATATCACTCCTTATAATGATGTTTAGTTTCTCTGTATACGCATTAGCACCTCAAACTATGTACTTGACACTCATACCATTTACCATAGTCATATTCATTACAGCTACTTTTTCTCTATTTGCAGCACTTATCTATTCATCTATATCCATAGTGTTAACACCTCTTACATTGTCTCTAGCTTTCATTGAAAGTCTTATACTGTATATGAATACTCGATCACTAACGCTCCTCGTACTAACAGTAATCACAGCTCTGGGCTTCGTATTTGCATTAAGGTTCACAATAGGGACTTTGACAGGTTTTAGAAAAATCCTGATGATGCTTATGGAGATCGAGACCAGAGTCAATGGATTAAGTGAATCACTCAAAGTAACAACACCAACAGAGATAGTCATTATGCAAGAAAGAATTAGAGAAAAAATGAAGAACTTAGAACAAGAGTTCAGAAAAGTCTATGGATCTAGAGCTGAAGAGATAATGAAGTATATCGAGGAAATGTCTAGACTTCGAGAACTCATGACACACGAAGTAAAGGAGGAAAAGAAGATTAGGAGAGAGTCGGAATAACTAGGAAGGGCTATACCATGCCAGGACCACAGAAAACTAAAGAACTAAAGACTTTTAGTATGCAGGTAATAACACAAGATCACATCAAGAGAGATCCTAAAAAAATCAAGATTCTATATATAGTAAGGCATCTAGGTAGCATAAGCGAAAAGGCATTAACATATCTACTTTACTTATTAAAGAATGAGAAAGGCATAGATTTAGGATACAGCTTCATAACGATAGGCAACAAAGTTATGTCTAAACAAATCCTAGACGATATAATGGCACTCCTATATACTGGACTCCTTGAATCGGATCCTAGAACAAAGAAGCTAAGAGTTACAAGCAATGGTCTAGACTTCTTGGAGCGCAACCCTATGCCTACATCCGAAATAAATGATTTGTTAAAGGCTATAGATGAACTAAGAGGTAAAGTACTGCCTATAGATATCGAGGTTGAGGAGTTAGCTAGACAAGCCAAAAAATGACGTTAGAGCTCGCCAAATAATTCACAGAATTACATCGATAATGTTACGCCACGTCTCTCTGCTCTTCTAGTAGATTCGGCTTGTTGGAACAACCCTGTAGAAGTCAATGGATTAAGTTTACCCTCTTTCTGAAGTTTTTCTAAATAATCTTTGAATTCCGAAGTATGCTTAATATCGAGCTCAAGTAGTTTTATAAGCAGTCTATATACTACTTCCCATACCTCTTCGAGATACTCTCTAGGCATGTGGCTTATTATTAATGGATCTTGAAGCCAGCTATCGAATGCTTTTAGTGTTCTTATCATATGTTGAAATGCTGCTCTGGTGGCTAGTATCAAGTCCAGCCTGTCGCCCTTCTTAACATTCTCATAGAGATTTTCGAAAGTATTCTTAGCCTTTTTCTGCATTTCAACCCAATTACTTAGACTTTCAAAGAATTGATAGCTCATTCTTTTCGCCCATACCCATAGAAATACTTGCTTCTTAACTCTTATTAATTTCTATGCGCCACATGGCCTAAGGTTCTTCCTGTAGAGTTTTAACTATGCTTAGGTGAGATATTGAAGGGTTTTCCCATGAACTTTATTTCGTCGGGTATTTGTTCTTGATATCTTTCTAGGAATGCTATATCTTCTTCTCTTTTTCTGAATTCGTCAGGTAGTAATCTCGGTATTTCATCGATTATGGGGTACCATCTATTACATACCCTACATCGTAGAACTCCTACTACAACTTCTTTTTTGATACATTCATCACAAGGGGGTTCAATATTTTGGCTCTTTAAATCCTTTATAAACATTCTCTTATAGCCACAGTACAAGTCACAAAGAGGCTTTGTAGCATTGTCTGGTAGTCTACGTTCTTCATAGACTTTCTCTTCAATCACTATTAGTTCGAGTGGAAATGCACTATCTTTACAGTAAGGACAAGTTATGAAGTTGAGTAGCCTGTATTTCAAAGTACTCACCTCAAAACCTTAGGTAGATATTATCAGTTTCTCAACTTCACTTTTTAGAGCATTCATAACATCTTCAGCTGTTTTTGCATTCCATGATTCAACCATTATCCTCATTATGGGCTCAGTACCACTGGGTCTTACTAGAAAGGCATACTCTGAAGTTATCACCTTAACTCCATCAATATCGATTATCTTAGCATGACTATATCTGTTCTTTAATTCTTCAACTACTCTAAATCCTTTCTCTCTATCAGGTAATGGCACTTTCGATCTTAGTATTGTGGGTTTCTCTATGGATTCGTATAACGAAGCTAGATCTTGCTTCTTCTTAACTATGAGTTCAGCCATAAGTGCTGCACTCATTCCTCCATCTCTTGCGAGTTGATGAGGTGGATAACCAAAGCCACCATTGTCTTCAAATCCTGCTATGGCTCCTCCAAGCTCTAGGATTTTTCTTGCGATATTGATGAAGCCTACCCTAGTCCATACAACATCTATTCCTTTAGATTTTGCGTTGCGCTCCATGAGAAAGTGACTTGTTGAAATAGCCGTTACTATTCTCTTAGGTAGTTCTGGATTCTTTTCCACTACGTAGCTTGCTAATATGATCGCAGAAATATCGCCAGGAATAACTCTCCCTCTATTATCGATGAATATTGCTCTATCAGCATCACCATCGTGTGCAACACCAAAATCTGCACCTACTGCGGTCACAATCTTTGCTGTATCTGTTAACGATGTAGGTGTAGGCTCGTATTCACGGTATGGATATCCTATGTCACAGTTTACAGTTAGTACCTTTGCTCCTAACTCCTTGAGAATCCTAGGTGTAGTTATACCCCCGACACTATTTGCACCATCAACAACTATCTTTGGTTTATGTTTAGCAATCATATTTGCGTCTATATGTTCCTTAACGCTCTCTACATAGTGATCTAGTACTAGAGGGTATCTTTGAATAGATCTGATGTTATACCAAGGCATGTACCTAAATCTATTCTCAAAGAAGTTCTTTTCAATAGCAAGTTCTACTTCTGGCGGAGCTTCAATACCATCGCTGAGAACAACCTTTAGACCAGTCCATTCTGGTGGATTATGGCTTGCAGTAATTACTACACCATAATCAAACCCTAGATCTCTAACAGCTACTTGAATAGCTGGTGTAGGTGCATAACCAGCATCGTAGACTTTTGAGCCACATGCTGCTAAAGCACTCAGTACTGCATCGTATACAGCAGCATTACCTATACGACCATCTTTACCAACAAGTACTCTAGAACCAGGTGGAAAGTAAGTCGCAACAGCCATTGCTAAACGAACTGCGAATTCTGGATTAAATGTTTGGTTAACAATTCCTCTAACGCCATCAGTTCCAAAGAGTTTACGGCTTAACTGCATTAACACCCCCAGCTACCCCATCATAAACTGCTATAAACGTGTTTCGTTTTTGTAAGTAGGGCTACAAGACATAGGCTATGGTACTATACCTTGACAAAGCCTAAGAGAATATGGATAGATGTTTTAACACCAAAACAAGCAAGGCTTTTTGCCTATATAGCTAAGTGGTTGAAATCTCAAGGATTTGAAGTATTGGTAACAACACGTAGCTATGACTATACTCTAGGTACCTTACACAGAATAGGAATTGAGTCTATAGTCATAGGTGGTTATGGCTATAGTCTGAAACAGAAACTTGAAGAAGAGTTCAAACGCGGTTTAGAGCTATTAAAGATTATCAACGAATTTGATGTACTCATAGCATATCCAAATCCACTAGCTGCAAGAATAGCATTTGGTTTAGCGAAAAAGTACATCGCTATAACCGATAGTCCCCATAGTATTGCTCCTTCTAAACTATCGTTACCTTTAGCGTCAACAATTATAATACCAGAATGTATTCCAAGACATGAAATAGAGAGATATGTGTACTATAAAGATAATGTTGAAATCATAACATACAGGGGTGTTGATGAAGTTCTATGGATAAAGAATTCATCTCCATCTAGAGAAGCTCTTTCAGAACTTGATCTACAGGAACGTGAATACATAGTCATAAGACCTCCGGAGATTAGAGCTTCCTACTATTCTCCTTCATGGTTTAGTGTAGAAGATCTCTTGAAAACCATAGACAAGGCTTTAGCCAGAGATTTACGTGTGGTTTACATGCCTAGGTATGATGATGATCCCATTATTAAGAAGTACAGGGATACTAGATATTTCATAGTTCCAGAGCAAAGACTAGGTATTGACACTATATCCCTTGAATACTATTCTCTTGGTGTAATCACTGGTGGTGCTACTATGGCTAGAGAAGCCGCGTTACTTGGTATACCATCAGTCTCTACGTATCGGAGCCGTCTATATGTCAACGACTACATACGAAGACTTGGCTTTCCGCTTTTCTATGCAACGTCATTTCTAAAAGCCTTAGAGATAATTCTGGATGAAGCTAAGTATATCGATATCTATATAGAGTACTCTAGGAATGTAGTTAATAAACTTGAGACCGTAGTAGATGCTCTTAAAAGAAGTAGGAACTTATTTAGTGTTTAGCCATGATAAGGATAGGCTTTAGTGCTTGGCTTAGAGATCTTGAAAAACTTAAAGATCTTTTATCTGAAGCAGCAAATATAGGTCTTAACCATGTGGAGCTAAGTATTGACTATCCTTTTGGATTTGAAAAACCTGAGCTAGTAGTTGAGGTATGCAGAGCTGTAATAGATATGGGCTTTACATTATCGATACATGCTCCTTGGAGAGAGATATACTTAGCTTCACCGATACCAGAGATAAGGCATGCCTCTATAAATGTTGTTAAGAAGTTCATAGAGTTAGCAGGTAAAGCTAACGTCAACTATGTAGTACTACACATAGCAAGCGATCAACCCTACTGTAAAACCTCCGTACCAAACCCATGCATACTAGCTGCAATAGAATCTCTCAATATACTAATAGAATGTGCTGAAAACTATGGTACTTACATCCTTGTAGAGAATACTTCTAACACGCCTTGCTGTGGAACTTTCAATCAAATTTCCTATATACTTTCTCAAACTAGGGCTTTTCTATGCTTAGATATAGCACATGCAATTACCAGTGACCCCCATTACCTTGAGATGTTAGACCGTCTAGACTATGCAGATGTAGTTTCCGAATGGTGTGGAAGCCTAGGTGCTGAAAAGATAATAGCACTTCATATCCATGGTATTCAGAAGGATAACGGTATTAAAGTGCACCTCGACTTAGAATCGATAAAAATTGACGTGAAGAAGATAGTAAAGAAATTACATCAAAACCTCAAATATGTAGTATTCGAGATATACAGGAAGCGCGATGGTAGCAAGATAAGACTTTCAGATCTCGAGCCTTACGTAAAGAGTTTCTCTTCGTGGGCTGTTGCTTATGGTATTTAGTAAACTACTAGTTGGAATAGATGAATCTGGTAGAGGTCCAGTTATAGGAGATATGTTTGTAGCTCTTGTTGCATTAGATCCTTCAAGAATTGATATCTTGAAGTCCCTAGGAGTTAGGGATAGCAAGAGTTTAACTCCAGAAAGTCGTTTTAGGTTATTACCACATATTCTATCGAATGCATTGATATCCATAGTGTCAAGAGTCCCACCCCATATTCTCGATGAATATAATATAAATAGCGTATACGTAAACACCATAATTAAGCTTCTAAAGACTTTACTATGCCATCCCGTATCAAGAGGAGTAAAGACCCTCGAGATCTATGTTGATGCAAGTGGAAATCCAGAAAAACTAAAGGATATGCTGTATCGTAAAATTGTAGCGCTAAGACATGGTAAGATTATAAACATAGTTGTAGAATTCAAAGCTGATGCTAAATTTACTGTAGTCTCAGCTGCAAGTATCGTAGCTAAGGTTCTTAGGGATAGTCATATAGAGGCATTGAAAGCTATATATGGCGATTTTGGCAGTGGTTATCCAAGCGATCAACGAACAATTGAGTGGATACGAAAATATTTCGAAATTCATGGAACTCTACCATCGATAGTGAGAAAATCTTGGAAAACAGTACAGAAGATCCTAGGAAAAGAAAGTGGTATAGTAAGTAGATCTCGTAGACCTAAGAAAATTCAGCGTATGGATATATTAACATTGGATAAGTTTATTAAATCTGAAGAGAGTGAACACTAAAGCATAGATCATTATTGAAGCAATGAAGAGATAATTTTGAGGTATAGATCGATGCCTGAGTACCCCAAATTTATAGCAGATTCAATGCTTGGACATATAGCACGATGGCTTAGATTGCTTGGTTACGATACACTGTATTTTCGATCAATAGATGATTGGAGACTTCTGGATATAGCTCAACGAGAAGATAGAATACTACTAACAAGAGATCTTGGTCTTTTTAGACGTGCAAGAAAGCGCGGAATAAGGTCTCTATATATAG
>CAZUDD010000002.1:0-19695 GCA_964619665.1 uncultured Desulfurococcaceae archaeon
GCCATTATAGGAATGAGTTTTACAGGAATAATACCTATTCTTGGTAGAGCTACCGAGACAAAGATATATACAATTACTAGTCCTAAAACTGAAACTCTAACTCTAGTAAAGACAGAGACTCCTCGTTATCCTAAAGTTGTAGTAGATGCACTTGGTAGAGAAATAACGTTGAAGCATAGACCTTCTAGAGTTGTATCTTTATCACCAGCAATAACTGAAATTATATTTGTTCTTGGTGTTCAAAACACTTTGATAGGTGTCGATGACTTCTCTAACTATCCACCTCAACTACTTGACATGATTAAAAAGGGTAGGGTTACGAGAGTAGGTGGTTATTGGACTCCAGATTTCGAAAAGATCCTCAATTTATCACCAGATCTAATAATAGCTGATATGGGTGCACATCTCAAATACTTAAACAAATTCAAAGAGTTTGAAAGTCTTGGCATAAAGACTATCTTTGTAAGAGGTGGAGCTTCAAGAGATATATACGATATCTATAGAGATATAGAGCTTCTTGGTCAAGTATTCGATGTTGTTGAACAAGCACACAAACTGATAAAATCCATAAATAGCAAGATCAACAACATAACTTCAAGAGTTGAGAATGTTAGTAAGGTCAAAGTAGCAATACTTCTTGGGCCACCATCACCACAGTACGGTATATGGGTTGTTGGTGGAGCTACCTTTATCGATAATCTCATAACTATTTGTGGTGGTATCAATGTATTTCATTATAAGACAGGTTATACAATGATTTCATGG
Source organism: uncultured Desulfurococcaceae archaeon (assembly GCA_964619665.1). Taxonomy (GTDB): domain Archaea; phylum Thermoproteota; class Thermoprotei_A; order Sulfolobales; family Ignisphaeraceae; genus CAZUDD01. The sequence continues at coordinate 766 of CAZUDD010000002.1, forward strand.
GAGGACCTAGCATACACAAATCCAGATATAATCATAGTATTGACAATGGGCTATATATCTAGAGAAAAAGCTGAAGACATTATATCCTATATAATGAATGTAAGCGTATTAGCTAATACAAGTGCTGTAAAGAATAGAAATATATATGTAGTTATGGGAACAGCAAACGATGTTCTTTGTAGACCAGGCCCAAGAGTTATTGAAGCAGTTGATATTTTAGCAAAGATTCTACATCCTGAAATATTTGGTGAAATCGAGAGAAACGATGTTATTAAATCTCGTTGAGTGACCACATAATGTATAGAGCCAAAGCTATCATTGCCATGCTATCTATCTTATGTCTTACCACAGTTTTTCTATCCATAGCAATTGGATCTACAAAAATCTATAGATTATCCGAACTTCTATCTATGAATATTTTTAGAGATCCTATAATAATGCTAAGAATTGAAAGAACTATCTGCGGTATTATAACTGGATTAGCTCTCTCTATAGCAGGACTACTACTTCAGGTAGCTGTTAGAAATCCTCTAGCTGAACCCTATACATTTGGAATGGCTTCATCAGCATTCTTTGCATTACTAATAGCTATTGTATTAATTGGTTTTCCACCATACTACCTATCTATCTTAATAACTTTCCTAGGTTCAATCACTACACTTATCTTTCTATTATGGCTTTCAAGAATTCTCGGATTATCACCTTTAACTGTAATACTTGTTGGAATTTCTTTATCTGCATTCTTTAGCGGTATCTCACATACACTTGCATTTATTGTCTATACGAAGACAGGTTATGCTGTCTATCTCATGTTGGCTGGTACACTATCATTAGCAAAGCTTTATCCTGATATCCTTGTATACACTATAGCAACAATGGTATTGATATTCATGGCTTACTCTATGTGGAAACCTCTAAATGCAGTACTATATGGTGATGAATATGCATTTCAACTAGGCTATAATCCTCGAAGATATAGAGCTATAGCTATAGCAATAGCTTCGATATTAACAGCACTCTCAGTTGCTATAGTTGGTGTGGTAGCCTTTATAGGATTGATCGTACCACATATAGCTAGGATAGTCCTACGTAGTGAAGATATGAAGTTGCTGATGCCTCTATCATCGTTGATAGGTATAGTCATAGTACTTCTATCGGATATCGTAGTCAGAATCATATCTAGGTACAGTATACTTGGAGAACTACCACTAGGTATAATAACAAGTATTATTGGTTCTATAGCTCTTGCATCTCTAACTATAAAAAGAGCTAGAGAGGTAATCTCATAGCCATGGCGAAACACATCACGCTTCAGAATATCTATGCTGGTTATAGAGATATAGAGGTACTCAAGAACATCTCCATAGAGTTTAAACACGGAAATCTCTACTCAATAGTTGGTCCTAATGGTGCTGGAAAAACAACACTTCTTAGAGTATTAGCAGGAATCTTAAGGCCTTGGAAAGGTGCTGTATATATAGATGGAAAGAATCTTATTGTATATGATCTAAACGAGAAATCAAAGATCGTAGCGTATTCATCTATAGAAATCCCAAGAGGTTTCAGTGCTACTGCAGCTAATCTTCTTGAAACAAGTCTATATCCATTGAAACTCAACAAACATGAAATTCTAGAGAGAATTACCTATATCAGTAAACTCTTAGAAATAGAGTATCTGTTGAACCGTAGACTAGACAGTCTAAGTAGTGGTGAACTTCAAAGAGTATTGATAGCCTCTGCACTCATAAGAAAACCACGAATACTACTTGTTGATGAACCAACAGCACATCTCGATATGAAGTACAGAATCAAAGTAATGGAGATTCTAAGAGACTATACAAAAAAGGAAAGCGCTATTACTATCATCGCTATTCATGATGTATCGTTAGCAACAATCTATAGCGACTATATAATATTTGTTAAGAATGGAAAAATTGTAGCTAGTGGTATTCCTAAAGAGGTTGTTTCCGAAGATGTAATAGAGAAAGTATATGAAGTTAAGTGTAGAGTAATAGAGTTGGAAAATCTAGGACCTATAGTAGTGATACTACCTAGATGAGTAAACATCATATCTATTTAGCGAGAACGACAACAGCATTATCGATAAAGAATCTACTTTTAACTCTATGAATAAACTTCTTGATAATCCTGAAATCAGCATTGATACATTCTTTAACAAGTTCTCGAAGTGTATATACGTGATAGAATCTCTTGAGAACACCATATTTCTTTGAATGCCAGGGAACATATATGTCTTTTAATGAAGCACGATGTCTGCCAATCAACTTCTTAAATATGTTGAGGAATACTCTATAGAGATGTTTAGGTTGAAATACATGCCAAACACTAACAACTATAGTACTTCTTGAAGTGGCTATTCTATGGATTTCCTTCAATGCATTAACTCTAGTGTTAGCTGTTGGTAGATGATGAAGAACTGCTATCAATACTATACAGTCAAAGCTATTGGATCTAAAGGGTATAAACTCTAGATCGCAGTTGACCATATCGACATATTGAAATAGCCCTCTTTTCTTCAATCTCTTCATAGATACTGTAAGCATGTTCAATGCTATATCTGCACATACCAAGAACTTACCCCCTGTATCACTATACTTAAAAACTAGTTCTCCACATTGACAGGGTCCACAACCCATATCCAGGATAAATCTACATCTCTTAACATCGGTTATCTGAGGAATATCCACAACACATTTTCTACGTGTATAGCTATAGCTTTCAGCTATAGCATTGAATACCTCTAGAACACCCTTCTTAACCTCGATAGTGTTTTTCATAGTGTAAACTACACCTTTACTTCAGACAAACAGTTTAGTTTTTATTTGCAACTCTTGGAAAGCTTAATCAGCGGTGAAACTTATGAACAGAGATCAAATCGTTGGTTGGGGTATGGTAGCTGGAGCTGCATTGATATCCATAGCGATAATATACCTGTTATTCCTATCAACAGAAGCTATAGCGATGCTCACAATGAAGATAATACTCGTGATAGCAGTTCTACTAGTTGCTGGTCTTGTTGGATGGATTGGATATACACTAGCTACAACACCACCACCTAAACCAATTGAAGAAATAGAGAAAGAACTTGAAGAAGAATTGAAGAAGCTCGAAGAAGAGTTGAAGAAGGAAGAAAAGAAGGAAGAGAAAGGCGAAGCAACTACTAGCAAAGAAGAGCAGAAGTAGCAGTTAGTTATCCGCCAAATGCCTTTTCATCACTTTTCAGGGCCGGGGATAACTCTTCATCTGATATAGACATTTGTTAGTACTGTATAAGTACTTATTGTGGTGAAGAAATCTTGAAGAATCTTCAAATTCCTGAAGGTATTGAATGTGAAGAGGTATTCGAAGTAAAGTCTGAGCATGCAGCTAAACATGTTGGTTCTGGTGATGTTGAAGTACTATCAACACCAAGTATGATACTGTTTATGGAAGCAGCATCACTTCGATGTGTGCAGAAATATCTTCCAGAAGATTTAACAACTGTTGGTACTAGAGTTTGTGTTGATCATAAGCATCCTGCTCCAATTGGAGATAAGATTGTTGTGAAGACTAAGCTTGTTAAAGTTGAAGGAAGAAAGCTTGTATTTGAAGTTAAAGCTATTTGGAGAGACATAGTCGTTGGCGAGGGTATTCACGAGAGATTCATTGTTGATAGACAGAAATTCTCAGAGAAACTAAGAGAGAAACTCAAGAAGTAACATCATGTATTTCCTGAACTTCAAACACGATCTTTTCATAACCACCAGTCTTCATACCCTTTCTACCATATATAACAACGATGTTTTTACCAACAATATCCCAGGATTCACTACCTGAACCCATATCAACTTCAAGAACTTTTGTACCTGGAGGAAATATCCAGTAGACTATGTAGTCGTATTCAGCTATCTCAGATTCATACCTATTCTCATATACATTAATTCCTGGCTTTATCGGTGCTGGAAATCGTATTGCGAAGACTATATATGGTCTTTTCTTTGAAGCTCTAAAACCAATATCAATCATTACAACTTTAGGTCTAACTCTAACACCATTAACAACAACTTCTTCTTGATCTAAGAAATACTGCATATTAGCCCAAAGCCTACCTATCTCATCATTGAACTGTTTTTCATTCCTAGTAATAGCATCATAGTAACCAAGAGGATCATAGTAATCAAATACTAGATAGTACGCTATGTGTTTATGACCTACAAAGAAGAATCCTTGAGCATATAGTGGTTGAACTTGTTTACTAGCTTCCTCAAGGAATTTAGGTGAAGCCAATACTCAATACCCTCTCGCTACAATACAAAACTCATTCTGCATATGTATGGATTCTATGACTCTATTTTTCAACGACTATGAGAGTTGTTGTACTTTTAACTCTAGGAACTCTCCTAACTTTTGATACAATAGCTGTTCTAAGACTATCGAAATCTTTTGATTCTACGATAGCAATTATATCGTAAACACCATAAACAATATATACTTCTCTAACCTCTGGAATTTCGAGGAGTTTTCTAGCTACATCTTCTTCAGCACCAACTTCAGTATTCATTAACACAATAGCTTTAGTCATAGACTACCCCAAAATAATTCATTGGGGAGAGAAATAAGATATTGATCTAAACGTATATCCACAAACTTCTATTCTCTGTAGAGTATCAACCCTTACTTTAGTACTATGTGAAGAAGCATATATTGAGGGTTTGCACTGGTGAGAGTTAGACTAATAGCATATTCTAAACCTATTATAGGTGAAGAAGATCCAAGAAGACTCGTATTGTTAGCTATCAAGATATCTGCTGGAAAACTTCATCAAAAAGATGTTGAGTACTACCTCAAGGAGTATCCTAGAGAAAAACTTCGTGATTGGATGATAGATGCAATAAAATATCCTTCGGTATTAGAGCACATAGTCTTTACCTTTCTTATAGAGGATATATCGAGAGTTTGCAGTCATCAACTTGTTAGACATAGAATTGCATCATATACACAGGAAAGTCAGAGATACTCAGGTAGCTATATAGAGAAAGCTATTAAATGTATTGAAGAAAATAAAAAGGAAATTAGCGAGTGTATTGAAGAATCCTTTGTGATGCCACCGTCAACTAATAGAGATAGAACTTTCATGGAGTTTCTACTAAATAGCTTGAAAATGTATAGACATCTAATCGAGGATGGAGTTCATATCGAAGATGCACGCTATGCAATACCACAAAGTATTAAGACGAGGATTTTAATGACTGTTAATCTCAGGGAGCTACTCCATATAGCATGCCTAAGGATATCGAGTAAAGCACAATGGGAAATAAGAGAACTTGTTAAAGCTATGATCATAGAGGTTTCTAAGGTAATACCTGAAGTACTGGATTTACTGGATAGAATGTGTGGTATTAGATTTGAGTAAAGATGATCTTGTTGATTACATTAACGATATCCATAGGTCTTTCTACTAGATCCATGGTATATACCCTAACATCGTTTACAATTCTGTTATAGTTCTCTAGAGTACTTGCTATCATGGATAGTAGGGTTCCTATTGGTAATGAAGAGAAGGTCTTTGCTAAAACATTGTCTAGCAATACAATACTAAGCTCTTTATCGAATATCTCAATGAGTTTCTCAATACATATACTCAAAGCTTTTACCCAATCTGATGATAGTTCAGGTATCCATAAAACTAAAGAACTATGATCCTCTATGAGAGGTAGCGATACATAGCTGAATACCTCAACAACTATTCTCGATACGTTCTTTCTTCCGCTATAATTTTGAAGAATTGTATTTATGAAATCGTTTACTTCTATCCTATACATAGCAGTATTGCTCATTGATCTATCTATAGTGTACGGGTCGAAAAGAGGGTCAATATATATGCCCATATACTTAGTTCTAGTCTTTAACTCACTTACCATATCCTGAACTCTATCTATATCAGGAATAGATAGGTAGATACTTGGTTTAAACTCAAATACATGGTGATTAACACTAGATCTACTAAAGATTGTGATTTCACTCTCGATACTCAGTATTTTATTCAATGGTATGAGTATTGGAAGATACTTTGATAGTAATACTTTGAATCTATCAACGTCATATACAACGATAGCCCTATCGATATACTTATCTTGGAAGAGTACTTCAGTAGACTTATTGATGTCCTCTAACAGTATCTCTACATCAAATATATCTGAGTAATCAGGTCTTTCAATTAGTGCAAGTATGTGAGTAGGCATATAAGCGTAGCTACTGTCTATGGATGCGATATAGGGTACAGGGCTAATAACTGCACCTAGAAGTATATGTCTACTCCTTAAATATAGTTCTCTATATATGTGGAGTACGTACTTTATTGTTTCTATATCGAATTGAAGTGGGTTACTAGGTATAGTTAATGGTGTTCTATGTCTATATGCTAATAATGAACATATGTACTGTACTGTTGGACAACCAATGTAAGGACATTCAAGTTTGAACATTATGCAACCCTTAGCTAATACATAGATATACTCTGTATCTCGAACACATGTCTTGGGGGTGCTACTACTTTATGGGTATTTGTCGTATATGTGGTGTTCGGGCAATAACTATAAGTAATAGTGTTGGTGTTTGTGCTGAGTGTCTACGTAGATATCCTGATAAAGCTCTAGAGATTGCACGAGAATCACATCATAGGTATAGACTTTCACTAGGTTTACCAGCTGAACCACCTAGACATGAAAATGGTGTTAAGTGTAGGTTATGTGTGAATGAGTGTTCTATACCACCAAATGGTATTGGTTTTTGTGGTGTTTGGAGAAATAGAGATGGAGTTTTAGAGCCTGTACAAGGTCATGATAGAGCTGTTGTTTATTGGTATCTAGATCCACTACCAACAAACTGCGTTGCAACACCGGTTTGTCCAGCAGCTACAGGTCGTGGATACCCAAAGTATGCTGTTTCAAAAACAGTTGAAGAAGGATACTATAATTTAGCAGTATTCTTTGCCGGATGTTCACTAGATTGTCTATTCTGTCAAAACTGGGAACATAAGGAAATGATATCGTTTAAGAATATCAGGTTAAAATATGTTAGATCTGTTGAAGAACTTGTTGAAGCAGCTATGAATCCAAGAGTAACCTGTGTATGTTATTTTGGTGGTGATCCAGCACCACATGCAGTTTATGCAATAAAAGCTTCTAGAATTATAGTTGAGAAAGCACGTGAGAAAAAAGTTATTAAGAGAATTTGTTGGGAGACTAACGGTCTTGAAAATCCATCAATAATGAATGTTATGGCAGAACTAAGTCTTGTTAGTGGTGGTATAGTCAAAATAGATTGGAAAGCATATACACCATCTATATATCAAGCGCTAACAGGTGTTGATGGTTATAAAGCTGTTGAAGTCATTAAAAAGAATGTCAAGCTAGTAGCTGAAATGGGCAGAAAAAGACCAGAAATACCATTACTTGTAGTTAGTACACTGTTAGTACCTGGCTATGTTGATGTTGAAGAGGTTAGAAATATCGCTAGATACTTGGCTTCTATAAATCCTGAAATACCTTATATCCTATTAGCATTTCATCCTGACCATCTTATGAGAGATTTACCTCCAACAAGTTCTCATCATGCTGAAGAAGCTTATAAGGTTGCAAAAGAGGAAGGATTAACCAATATCTTTATAGGTAATGCATGGTTGCTAGGACCATACTATTGATAGCTAAGCTAGTCAATGGTTAAACTCGGACATGGTATCCATATATAAGTTTTTTAAGTATCAAACAATAGTCTATATATAGAGTCGGGTGCATAGTCATGACTAAAGGTACCAGTGCTATCGTTGGAGGAGTACTCATAGTCATTCTGACCCTAGCTTCACTTACATTCGTTACTCTATACACAACTACTCAGGTTCATCAGATAGAGTTAGCTAGAGCTAGAGTAGAAAAGGAGATGAAATCTCTTATGCTGAGTTCTTGTTTATTAAGTGCTTGGTACTTCAATTCAACTAGTAACTCCACTATAGTGAGCTACTATTCTAGATGTAGTGAACCAGTTAAAGTGAATGCACTAGTTATTGTGACGAGTTCTGGAACTCCACTCATAGTAACGAAAAAGAATATTGATGTACTTACAGCTTCAGGTACAATAAATGTTAACTTTGTTGGTGCTCTAAATACTTCAGATGCCCTATTCATAATACCACCAAATTCCTTTGTCACTATAGAGATTAGAAACTCAACACCTATACAAAGAGTATTCACAGCAACACAACTAGGTACAGAAGCTGTAACGAGTAGCACTATAGCAGTACCGAGTTTCTATGGAACTCCACAACAACTATTAGCATTAGCAAGTCAGCCAGAACTCGTAGCATCATTGGCTGCAGACATAGTGTTAAGACAATTAGCAACAGGTTATCCACAACTAATATCCTTTGCATATGGAGGTCCAATAAGAGCTATTCAACTCTATGCACAAACATCCTTCCTATCAATGTATCTAGGAAAACAATACAGTCATATGGATATCTGTAGATACAATAGTTCAGCATATCTAGCTGTACTATTCAACAACAAAACCAATGAATTAGCACTAGCATGGCTTTACACAAACAATAAGATTATCTATGTTAGAGATATGTTGATAAAGAGATTTGCGCTACCATTCCCCAACTACCAAGAAGCTCATAGTATTAGAGCTGTTATCAAAGTAAGAATTAGAGTTGGATCTCTATCAGTTAGAACATTACCATACTATCCATTCCTAATAAGACTAAACCTCACAAGGTACTCAAGTATTCTTAGATCTGGTCTAAGCAATATCGATGTAATTGATGGTAGTGGTCATAGACTACCATTCTATGTAATATATGAGAACTTAGACGATGTATGGCTCTATGTAAAGATAACCAATGTTAGCGCTAATCATGAATACATAGTGTATGTCATCATAGGTGATGATGTAAGACATCCACAGTATGATCCACATAGAGATGTAGGTCTCTATAGAGGACCTAAATGGTTCGACTATCAGAGAATCACTATAAAGCCATACACTATACCAGAGTCATACTATGCAAGAGTGTGGATACCAAGTCTTACAGATCTAACTAACTATGTATGGTATGATGCTGGTAGAGATGCTTTCGATGGATTTGGATATCCAATGGTATGTATAAACTGCGAAACAAGAAGTCCTTCGGATAGATGGGGTATTCTAAGACCAGGAACAATACATGGTGTACCAGGAGAAAGTTCTAATCCAGCTCATCTAGATAGATGGGCTGAAGTAGCTAGATATACAGCTTACAGCAACGTACTCCATGCCTTTACATTCATGCCAGCAGCACCAATACTAACAATAGTGGTAATGCCTAGTGAAGCCGTGTTAACGCTCTATGGAACAATACCATCATACTCAATTAGAATTGGAGGTAATCTCGGTAGTGATGGTAGTACTGATGGGCCATACACCTATAGAGTTGATGTAGTTGGAGGAAGTATAAGATTTTACATGACTAACGACGATAATCACAGAACATGCTGTGACCCAATGATATGGTATATAGGTATTGCAGGAGAACCAAATGAACAGAGAAGATTCTGGATTACACGCCGTGGCGACAACGTATACTATGGTTTTGAAGGTGTAGTAAGACCAGTTACAATAATGCTTGGAGTTGCAGATCTAAGAGCTGATGGTTTGAGTCTATGGCTACAAAGATATATCGACTGGACTTTACCACCATTCATATTAACTGGTGGTTATAGCTACGAAATCACCTATGGAGATATAGGACTTCTACTACCAGTAGAGATCATTGATGTATTGACAGACTGTGAAAACATATACTTCATAGCCTTCAACAACACGCTCGGAACAACAAGTGTACTAGCTCTAAACATATCAACACTTATTAGCGGTACTGAAGAAGTTGTAAATCCAACATTTAGACACATATTCAGAGTTGAGATAGTCAATGTGAACACAATTAGATCAGTAATCCTAAGGAATATCGGTACAATAGCTATAGGGTTCTTCAATGGAACAGATGCTGAAATAGTAGCTCTCAAAGCATCAGATACAGGATTCACTGAAGTACTCCACACAATAGTGAGAAATGCACTACCAATTCTACTAGAAAACAATGACTCGATCAGTATCCTGAGATATACACCTACAGCTGAATACTCAACACTAGTCCTATTTAACTTCAGTATAGCTGCAACATATACAACAAGTGTTACAAACATAACGATATACATGGTCAACAATACGAGAACGATATCAGACTTAGTAGATCTAATCCTAAATGCAAGTATAGCGTATGGTGATGATGGTAACAACAGGATATCGCTGTACATACCATCAAGACATATGGTACTAGTCATCCAGTTGAGCGGTGATACACTAAGAGTTGTAAGCTATTCAGTAGACACAATACTAGATCAGTTTGTATTATCGAGGATTAGTGATCTAGATCTAGTAGATGGATGGATCTTTGCACTAGCAGATAAGAACACATTTATCTTTGAAGAGAGAGTCCTATCATAACAATAACCTTTTTCACACCACAATGTTCGTAGAGAGAATTGCAAGACATATTCTGGAAATAGTTAGTGGGCTAAATGATAGGTTTGAGATTATAGATTTTTGTATTGGATTAAAGTATACATATGTTCTACTCAAAGGATTTAGAGGTATATCACTGGGTTTAGCATTTACACCTATTGAGGATATTCAGGGTACAAAACCCATCCATGACACTATGAACCTCAGCATTGAAAATGTTGAGTCTATGATAACTTCTATTGATCCTCTAGAGAAAGTTCTTGGAGTTGCTCTCATAAACGCGTTATCAGGATATCTCCTATGGAATTTAGAGGAGTATAGAAAGTATAGAAAGGTATTTGAAGAGAATATAGTTGATATCTTGACTAGGATAGCTATTGAGCCTATAGTTGTTATTGGTAATATGGGTCCTATAGTCAGGAGACTAAGAGAACATGGTTTTAAAGATATCATTGTGTTAGAGAGAAATCCCTGTATGAGGTATGGATATGCATTGAGTGATACTGCTATGATGAGAGTTTTACCTAGAGCCAAAACTTTGATAATTACAGGTGCAACACTAGTAAACGATACAATAGACTTGATATTGAGGTTTTCGGATAGCAATGCACTAAAAGTTCTTGTAGGTCCAACAGCTTCAATATATCCTCAAACAGCTTTTGATAATGGTATACATGTAGTTGCATTAACAAGAGTTATCGATATTGATAAGGTTATAGAGCTGATTAAGCTTGGAAGGGGAAGACAGGAATTTTCTCCATTTTGTAGAGACTATGTGTTTATACGAGATGATCTGTTCATCAAGTAGTGTTAGTGTCTATGTAGCTATACCCTATACATGATTCCATGTCTAGATATATGGGCTTCACAATACCTTGATAATGCATAAGCACTCAAGATATAGATAGTGCCTAGTATAGGTGTTAAAACTAGGATTAGATGTATATCTATAGAGTTTGTATTGTATGAAGCTCTAGCTAATTCTGAAACTATAGTTGCTGGATTCAATAGAGCTAGCTCTGGATTTGGAAGTATTTTTGGTGGTATTATTGTTCCAACGACTACAATCATCTGGAATATGTTTGTCCATGCACCGTGTATAGGTGTAACTGTATAGAGATAAGCTGCTAAAGCACCATAGAATAGATATACAGCTATACTGAAGACAAGGGCTATGATGAACAACACTATGTTTTGAGGAAGTATCAACGTTATATCTATGCCTATATAGCCTGCTACAAAGAAAGCTATAGCGAAATAACTCAGTACAACTTCTATCGATAGATCTATGTGAACACCACATACAAGATAGTGAAATATATTTAAACCACATTCTCTAAATAGATCTGTTAATCCCTGATAAACATACCAACGAAGAAATTCAGTTGCTACCCACATACCTATACTAGCTGAAGTAAATCCAATTATTCCTGGTAAAAAGGTTTTGAGTGTAGTAATTGGATCTGGTGTAAACATAGACATAGGTATATAGACAAGACTAAACCATAGTAAAGAATTCACTATTGAAGCAATATAGCTAACTATATGCATCTTAGCAAAGTATGTACCTACATAGAGTAGATGAAATAGCTTCTTTACTTTATCAGTTATCGATAGATATCTAGCCATATCTCTTCACACGAAGTTCTGTAATATGCATAAACATGTGTGTAACCAATAGATATAGTAGAAGGAGCATGGATATCAGGACCATAAACAGATATACTTTTGGAGAGAGGTACGTGAAGACCAACAATCTCATCAATTCACATAGTTCTGGAATAGGTGAAGAATAAGCTAATAACTTAATAATCAATGGAACTAGGTATAGCGGTATGTATAGACCAGATCCTACGAGAAGAGCTGGAACTAAGGTATTAGCTATAGTCCATGGTCTATCAACTCTGATATAGAAAGTTATTGGTATAGCGATAATTGTTGAGTATAAACCTAATGCTATAGCGGATACCATTAGAGGTAGTGCAAGAACTATATAGAGTAGAACTCCATTAAAACCCATAACTATGCATAGAGTTATGGCGAGATATATCGTTGATAGAAACCCTACTAGAATTGACTTTATTATCGAAGATACTATGATGTAACTCTTAAGAGATGATGATTCTAGAACTGTTTGAAGTACCTCTAATCCATGTCTTTCCTGATGAATTGACTGAACAATATCGTTTATCACAGCAACAACAAGAGATATTATTGCTGATAATGTGAAGATATACACCAGGACATCCTTTAGCGAAAGTCTCTTAGGTGTCTCAAGTATGTATTCTATCCTATGAATTACAGCTTCACTACTAAAAACCGACATTGGAAGAAATATTATCGATAATGAGAACACTATTGGTATAAGCCATATAGCTAAGAATTCACTAAAATTTCTACGAAATAGAGCTAGCTCTCTATAGACGATAGCTAAAACTATAGATATGCGATTCACGTTCATTTCTTTTCTCTACCCACTATAGCTATATACGCATCTTCAAGTGATGGTTCAACTAATGAGAGATCAAGTAACTTAATATCGAGTAGTTTCAAAACGTCAAAAAGAGTTTGAATAATCTCTTCTCTACGTGATCTCACATACATAGTTAATAAAGCTTCACTATCTAGATAATCTATATCCATTTTTTCGATGTTTAGTCGTTTACTCAAGATCTCTACAAGTCTATTCTTTGCAAAACCAGCAATTCTCAGTCTAACCTTGTATACAAGACCTAGTCTATCCTTTAACTCTCTTGGATCACCACTAGCAATAACTATACCTCTATCTATTATCGTAACCCTATTTGCAATCTGCTCAATCTCATACATATTGTGACCCGTCACAAGAACTGTTCTTCCTTCTTTTGCTAGATTAATTATTAGTTCACGAATACTTCGAGCACTTTCAACATCTAATCCTAGTGTTGGTTCATCGAGAAGTAGAACTGGAGGATTAGTCAATAGAGCTTTTGCTATAGCTAGTCTTGCTCTCATACCGAGACTATAGGTATAGTAAGGTCTATTCGAAGCCTTCATAGACTCTAAACCAACAAGTTCTAAAACCTCTTTAGCTCTTCGCTTAGCTTCACCAATAGATAATCCCTTTAGTAAACCATAGAAAACAAGATTTTCATAACCACTTAAAGACATGTAGAAACCCTTTGAAACATCGAGTACAAGACCAACTCTTTTTCTGACTTCATCTGCTTCCTTTACGACATCGAAACCCATTACCCTAGCTTCTCCTTCGTCTGGTAGTAATAGCGTTGCTAAGATCTTAATAGTGGTTGTCTTACCAGCACCATTAGGACCTAATAGAGCATGAATAGTACCCTTCTCAACATAGAATGTAACTCCTTTTAGTGCTTCAACAATACGCTTTTTCCGAAAACCTTCTCGAACAACATATTTCTTCCATAGATTCCTAACCTCAATACCCCACACAGATAAACACCTGAAAACTATGCTGAGATAGCATAGTACTCCATATCTCAACTCAACATCTTGTTCAGGAACTACCACTGTATACTAGATTTAAATGTGTGTTTATCCATGAATAGATGTCTAGGAATTCATAGGTGTAAACACATGGTTAAACTCTATCTAGTTGGTACAGGTGCTGCTGAAGGAATACCAGTATATGGTTGTACATGTAGATCTTGTTCTATAGCTAGGAAAGATCCTAGGTTTAGACGTAAAACAACAGCAATTCTTATCGTAGATAGTAGTGGTTATGCTATTGCTGTAGATCCAAGTATAGATAGTGTAGTACAGTTAATAGAAGATTTAAATCTTGAGCTGAAAGCCGTACTGATAACTCATTGGCATGCAGATCACTATCTAGGTCTCTATAAACTCAGATGGTCTATGAAGAGAATAGATGTCTATGCTCCGAGAGAAGCTATCGATGAAAGACTTATTGAAAATCCAAAAGCTTTAAAAATCCATAGCGTTGTTCATGGTCTTCATATAGAGCTAGATCGGGATACCCATATGGAATGTCTTGAACTACAACACGATATCAAGACCATAGGATACTTGATAAGAGTTGAAGGAGCAAACATAGCCATACTCTTTGATACAAAGCTTTTACCGAGATCTAGTCTAAGCCTTCTTGATAAACATAGTATCGATGTAGCTTTGATAGATGCTACTTATGCTCCGGGAACACCGTGTACAGGCCATAACAACGTTGATGAAGCTGTGAAGCTGGCACATAGAATTAAACCAAAACATACCTTCCTAGTACACATAGCACATCATAATCTACCAACAGATGAACTTTCTGACTACATTAGGAAGACTAGTAGAGATCTCAATATAGAGATACCCCTAGATAACACTGTACATGATGTCAAGTAAAGCACCATGCTTAGACTCAGACGAAAAGTTTTTCTATTCAGATGGTAACGATAACTTGAATCCAGTATATAGAGCATCACCATCGTGTAGAGTTAGTGGTGTATAGAGTTGAATGAGAGGATAGCAAAGACAATATCAGTGATAATGAATCCCTATATACATCCAGTCTATCTATTCATTGTGCTTACCATACATGGATTCATAGGGCTCTACGAGTGCATTATAGGGATACTCCTATACTCAGTAATTCCATTCTCTATACATCTACTCCTTATGAAGTTGAAGTTGACTGATAAAGATGTTAAGAATATTGTTGCAAGAGAAGCACTTCTATTTATAGCAATAACACTATACGTTTTGAGTGCATCAATTCTTAGAGGAAAAGCCTCTATAATACCTGCTGTATATAGTCTTAATGGAGTTTTGCTAGCTGTACTAACACCCATCACGAGGGTATCGATTCATGTAGCCAGTTTTACACCTGCAATAGCTATACTATCCTATGCAGGATTAACACACATAGCATTGATTCTCTTTGTATTGATGATAGTTACAGCTATAGCTAGAATTACTCTGAGGGTACACACATTAGCTCAAACAGTCTTAGCTATCATCAGCAGTTTAACTGCTAGTATACTAGCAGTAATAATTGTTGAACAGCCATAGCTAGGTGATGAATAGGAATCGCCATGAATTCAAACACCTTAAAGATCTAGAACTCATAAGGATATGCAGATTAGCTAAGAAAATTCTTGATTTTGAAGACTGGTTAGCTGATTATCTAGAAGCTTATCAATGTGAACTAAAGGACTATATCATCGATATACATGATGATGAACTTGAAGCTTTAATATGTATAGAGAAATCCGGAATGAGTTGTAGATACAGTGAAGCACCTATAAAGATAAGAATCGTTGATTTGTGTACTCCTAGAGAAGGTAGAGCATACCAAGATTTAACAAGGAGATTCTCTAGAAAAGCACTATCGTATCTATATCCAACACTTACACAACATGAATATGCATTAGTTGTATTTGAAGACTGTACAGCAATACTTCTTGAAGGATTTGAAGATAGAGTTTACATGCCTTTACCACCAATAAAAACACTATTCTTTGCACATACACACCCATACTCGATAGCTACATTCTCACGTAGAGACATAATCTCCTTAGCAAATATGTTGAGTGATCAATGTATAGCATCATGTGTTATAGGACTAGATGGCGGACTCTGTATATATAGAACCCGACTACTATCAGAAGAAGACTATATTGAACTACTCAAACTAGCTGATGAAGCACCTATAACACGCGATAAGATATACAGTATCATCGGTAAATTCAAAACAGTATCAGCACTATACATATGATGAACGCGCTGGAACCTGATATATGATGATGATCCTTTCAGCGGACTGATAAATAAGACTTTGATGCTGAACCCAGGTGGCACGGACCCCTTGGCGGGGATGAGGATATCAGCCTTGTCTGAGCCAAAAATATGCTTTAACTGCTTTAACGTGATTATGTCCTTATGATAATACTTTTAGCCTAGAGTCTATTTTTATTATCCGATTAAGTTTTGAAATTCTTTCGGGTACAACTCTTGAAAATAGAAGCCTGGAGTTGGGATCCACGATCGCTTGGAAAACTAATAGGTATTGTTACTTCTGGTGCTAGAGCTTCTATTGTTCCTGTTAGAATCTCTAGAGATATGATAGAGACTGTTCACGATGAAATGCTTGTTATTGTTGAAGACCACATAGAGAATAGGAGATATCTAGGTGCTTTGAAAAGCTCTATGAAGCTAGATATAGCAATAGATAAAACCATACTGCCAACAACTTTCGATCCAGAAAAAAGTAGACATTATAGTGCACCAATGATGACTACGTATGTAGAGATCTTTGGCGAAATTACAAATAATGGAGAGTTAGAGCTTAGTTTTGCTATACCTAGACCAGGTAGTTATGTCTATAGAGTTGATCATGGAGATAAACTCGCTTCTATCCTAAAAATACCTAGAGGTCTCGTAGTAGGAAAACACAAGTTTTCTGGTCTAGAAATACATCTAGATCCAAGAGCACTTGATTTCCATATAGCTGTTCTCGGTGCTACAGGTACTGGTAAATCAAGGCTCGTCAAAGCACTTGTAGAAGAGATATATGCTAAGACTAGGTATAGCGTAGTTATCTTCGATCATACAGGTATTGACTATGCAGATCCAAATAGATGGAATGGATTTCAACTAGATATAATCGATGCTTCTAGGATAGTACTAGAACCCAATGTAATTGCCGAAGCAATCATAGAACGAGCAGATATACCTTCAACACTTGAAGAACATGTCTACTACATAGTTTATCGCTATGTTGAAGACCAAGTTAAACAGTTGATACCTACAAATAGAAGAGGATCAACACAAAGAGTAGGTGAAGACCCTGAACAAATAATATCACAGTACATGGATCTATGTAGAAAAGGCCTATTTAAATGGGATTATCAACAGTTTATGAATCTTATGGGTAAGTATCTAAGTGAGATAGGTGCTAAAGAGACTACAAAGACAAAGCTTAAGATGTTGATATCGCTTTATGCTGGTAAAAGATTCTTTGAAGAGTACTTAGCTCAACGAGATGTAGTGCTAAAGGATCTCGTTGAAAAGCTACTCAACAAAGAGAAGAAGCTTTTAATCATAGATATGTCTAGAGAAGTTGAGAGAAGTGCTAAGAGATACATTGTCTTTCAAACTCTTCGAACATTATGGGATAGCATAGGCTCAATGACAAGGAGAGCTGAGGTAGTAGCTGTTATAGATGAAGCTCATAACTATGCTTGCTACCATGGATGTAGACCCTCTAGTATCGAGATTGAGAGAACAGCTAGAGAAGGTAGGAAATGGGGATTTGGGTTAATACTTGCTAGTCAAAGAATTATTGATTTAGCACCTGATGTTAGAGGCAATATCAACACAGTGTTCTTCTCAAGACTACAAACTCAGGGTGATTATCAGGAGCTAAAGAACTGGATTGAAGGTGTTCAATACCTTGAGTATACACTACCTAGATTAGCAACAAGAGAATTCTATGTAGCTGGTCTTGCAAATCCATTCAAAAGACCACTACTTATGAGGGTTAGAGAAGTTGCTTAGTACAGAAGACATAGTTCCGTTTACTGATATAGAGATCTTTGAAGAGAATCCAGAGTTAACGTTGTTGCTCTCTAAATTGGCTAGAAAAGCTGTTTCTAGGCTTAGAGATCGTGTAGTTAGACCTATAAAGAGTAAAGAGGATAGGCTTCGGACTCTATTCAGAGTGTTTAGTGTTGAAGGTAATGCTGATGATATACTAGCAGTTTTAGCAGTAGATAGTACATGGTCTAAACCACCACTAGAACTTGTATCTGGTACTATGGTAGTCATAGTTGCTGGATACGTACTGGTAACACCTAGAAATGCAGCTAGTAACTATGGAATTAGGTATGCAGCATTGGGTATGAGTACAGGTGAAACTGAAAAGAGATTCAATGTAAGTATAGAGTTGAAGTCTAAGATTCTCGAGTATACCTGTGCTAAGAAAGTTGTTGAAGAACTCGAGGAGAAAGAGCGAGGAGGATATCTAGGAATGATATTAATTGATGGTCCACTATTTCCTGGTTTTACCTATCCAGAATTCTATAGACCACCACGACGTGTAATCGATCCATTTAGAGAGAGTAGAGGTGTTGTTGGAAGAAATCTAGCTAGTTATGTATCTGCAGCACTCATAAATTTAGTAAACTTGGTGAGGAAGATTCACGAAACTGAAAATCGTGAAATACCTATTGTTGGTGTTGTAAAAAGAGTTTCAAGTAGATTCACTATACCCATACTCATGGAAAGTAATGGTGATTTAGACGATATCGTTAAAGCTGTAAAGATAACCAACGATAAAACTCTATTCAGCTATATTCTTAGACCAGGAGAAGCCGTTGAAGTCGGTACAGCATACGATATATTCTATAAATG
>CAZUDD010000003.1:0-14886 GCA_964619665.1 uncultured Desulfurococcaceae archaeon
AGCATGTGGTTTTGGTCCTGTAATGGTATTGCTATATACTGCTAAGAGATTAGGGATTACTCGAGGAGAACTCTTGAAATATGCTACATCTGGTGATGTTACTGGAATTAAAACTAGTGTTGTTGGATATGCTGCAATAAGAATTCCCTATAGTAGATAGCTCTTGGGCCAATACAATTGTCTATATATGAATTCAAACTATCAATTCCATTTCCATTAATAGGTTTTCAGCTATTAGAAGTCCTAAATCCTGTAGTCGTTATAGCAATACCCCATACACTCCATATAAGAGTTAGATTTAGATCATCAAGAGAATTCTCAGTTAATATCCCTGGTATACCAGGTATAGAGGTTTTGAAAAACTACATCGAGGAATTCCTTGAAAAACTTGCAGAGCTTTTAGAACTTAGAAAGAAGTTCAGTATCGATCTTATAGTCAGTTGTAGAGGTATTGACTTAAACTCAATACCTTTGATCTCTCTATACACTGTAATAACAACATCAATATTGAGTACCATATCTGGTCTCAGAGATAGAGAGTTACTGAAGTACATCGATACAGTATCTCTTGCTGTTGATAAATCTCTTAATCTAGATCAAAATCTTCTATATGGTCTTAGATATTCATCAATTAGTGGAAAATCTGTAATTTGTAGATATGGTGAAGGTTGTATAGAGCTAAAAAAGTCCATTGCTATAGAGTTCAAATCTATAGAGAGTATTGATGTAGATAGTCATATTATTGACATAAGATCTGTT
The DNA here is from genome assembly GCA_964619665.1 of uncultured Desulfurococcaceae archaeon. Classification (GTDB taxonomy): domain Archaea; phylum Thermoproteota; class Thermoprotei_A; order Sulfolobales; family Ignisphaeraceae; genus CAZUDD01. The sequence continues at coordinate 760 of CAZUDD010000003.1, forward strand.
ATCGGTGATATAGGTATTGCATCTGCATTAACAAAGCTATTGGGAATCTCAACTCTTAGATTTGGTGTAGATAGCTCCATCAACTCAACTCTTCTAAGATTAGTACTATACCTAGAGTGCTTTCTTCAGCTACACAATATCTATGGTCAGAGTATTCGTATTCCATTTGAACCTAATACCTACATAAAGTGTTTGAGAGATATAGACAACAAGTTGAAGATATGGTTTTTGAGGATAGAATCTCTATGAGAGATTTAGTGATAGTTAAACTCGGTGGTGCCGCAATAACGTTTAAGGATAGACCATTCAGTATTAGATTACATGATCTTGAGAGAATTGCTAGTGAGCTCAGCAGTGCTCTAAAATCAGGTTGTATTGATAATATGGTTATAGTTCATGGAGGTGGAAGTTATGGTCACATAGTCGTCGAAACGTATAGGAAGATGTATAGGAGAAAACTTGAATTGAATACCAATATGTTTGTAGATACAGTTTTAGCAATGAGAGAATTAAACAATGCTGTAGCTGAGGTTCTTAGATACCACGGATTACCCGTAATACCCATGGATACCCATTCCATAGTATACATTGGTATAGATGGTGTAAAACTCTATATCGATACCATAGAGAAGCTACTCAACTATAAACTCATACCTTTACTCTATGGCGATGTAGTTATCACGTATAGTGGTTTTAACGTATTATCAGGTGATGATATTGTTGCAGAGTTAGCAATTAGGTTAAAAGCTAATAGAATTGTCTTTGTAACATCAGTTGATGGTATCTATACACGTAGTGGTAATGTTATAGAGATCCTTAAGTATTCAGAGATTGATCGTGTTTTAACAAGTCATGTCTCTAACACTAGTAGTGGTGTTGATGTTACAGGTGGTATGAAGAGAAAACTTGCTGCTATAAAGAGAGCTTTTCAATCAGAAAACTTAGAGACAGTCTATATTGTTAGCGGTTTAGTTCCGAAAAGACTAAAGAGTGTACTATGTAATGAAAATGCTATGTGTACTAGAATTGTAAGAGGCTAAAGCAATGAGCTCTAGGAATATTGGGGATAGAAAGAGTGATCACATTAGATTAGCACTACGAGATTTTGTTGAAGGTCCTAAATTTACACTTCTAGAAGATGTTGAACTTATACATACATCACTACCAGAGCTATCCCTAGATTCTATAGATATAGAAGTTGATTTTCTTGGTAAGAAAGTTGGTGCTCCGCTGATGATAACAGCTATAACTGGTGGTTCTAGTGAAGCTGAAAGAATCAATAGATTGTTAGCTGATATAGCTCAAAAGTATAGACTAGCTATTGGTGTTGGAAGTCAACGTGCTTTGCTATTGAATAGCAGTACTATTACAAGCTATAGAATTGTCAGAGATATAGCAAGAGATGTACCCATAATAGCCAATATCGGTGGAACTCAGCTTAGAAATCTACGTAAAGAAGATATTGATATGCTCATAAAGAGTATTGATGCAGATGCTATTGCCGTTCATCTAAACCCAGCTCAAGAACTATTTCAACCCGAAGGTGATAGAGATTTCACGGGTATTCTAGATGCAATAGCAAGACTAGTTGATATAGTTGATGTTCCTGTCATAGTTAAGGAGGTTGGTTTTGGTATTAGTAGAGAGGTAGCTCTAAAACTATTTGAAATTGGTGTTAAGATAATAGATGTTGCAGGAGCTGGTGGTACTAACTGGATTACTATTGAGTGTACACGTGCTCGTGAGAGGAACCTTAAAGAACTTTTTGATATATGTCAATCATTTATTGAATGGGGTTTACCGACAGCTATAAGTATTGTTGAAGTTGCTTCAGTATCCGATGAGATATTTGTTATTGCTAGTGGTGGTATTCGTTCAGGTGTAGACATAGTCAAAGCATTAGCTCTAGGAGCTAATATGGCTGGTATGGCTAGACCTATACTCAAAGCAGTTATTGAAGGTCGAGGAGATCGATTTATCTCTAGAATTATTAGAGAGTTGAAGTATACTATGCTCTTAATAGGTGCAAAAAGTGTTAGCGATATAGTGAAGAAACCCATAGTTATTATGGGTAAACTAGCTGAATGGATTTGTGCTCGAGGTATTAAGCTAAGGAATATCAATACCTATATCTCATGTAGACAGAGTGTCTAGGGTGTAGGGTGTTTAGATATGAGTAAACTTCCCGAATATGCAAAGCACATTGCTTCTAAAGTCGATGAGTTCATATACGAGACTGTTAAAGGATCTCCAGAACTACTCTACAATGCATCTCTACACTATGTTAAAGCTGGTGGTAAGAGACTACGACCTCTAATAACGGTTCTCTCTTGTAGAGTTTGTGGTGGTAATGAAGATCTTGCAGTTCCTGGTGCTGCAGCTATAGAGATTCTACACACATTCACCCTCATCCACGACGATATAATTGATCGTGATGAACTTCGTAGAGGAGTACCAACAGTTCATAAGCTATGGGGTGAAGACATAGCAATTATTGCTGGAGATACTCTCCATGCATATGCCTATAAATGTCTATTAAGAGCTTTAGAGCGTGGAGCTAAACCAGAATCAGTTTTAAGAGCATTCAATCATCTCATAGAAAGTGCAATTGTTGTTGCTGAAGGCCAAACACTAGACCTCCTATTATCTAGAAAGGAAACAGCATCAATCGATGAGTACCTAGAGATGGTAGAAAAGAAAACAGCTTCACTAATGATAGGATCAGCTCTAATAGGTGCTAGTCTAGCTGGAGCGCCACCAGAGATAGAGAATAGGCTTAGAGAAGCTATGAAAGCTGCTGGAATAGCATTTCAGATTAGAGACGATATACTTGGACTTCTAGGCGATGAAAAAGTTCTTGGAAAACCAGTTCTAAGTGATCTTAGAGAAGGAAAGAGAACTATACTTGTGATATACACGCTAAGCGTAGTTGATGAGATGAAGAAGAGAAAGCTTCTTAGTGTACTCGGTAAAAGAGATGCTAGTATAGATGAGCTTAGGGAAGCAGCAGAGATAATAAAGTCTTGTGGAGCAGTTGAATATGCTGATAAGATTGCTGAAGAGTATGCTAAAAAAGCATTAGAATTAATCAACTCTATAGAGACTAGAGATCTCGAAGCTAGAGAGCTACTCAAAGAACTAGTTCAATTTATGATTAGGAGAAGATACTGATAGAGTGATAGAACGCTATGTACCCTATATCCTATGTTAGAGAATCAGATTTGGGTACTCTCATAGCTAAACTTCGTGAAAATACTATCTATACCGGAATACCACTATCTGAATACATTGTTAGTGAGAATAGACTGTACGTCGATATGAATAACTATAGGTATTGTCCAAATCCTATTGAAGGCTTTGAACCCTTTAGAGAAGTTATGTATAACAACTTAGTCGATATAGCTATAGATATTGAGAAAGGTGTTACTAAAACCGATATCGTTGTAGATCCTAGAAGAGATAAGCTAATGCTAGTACTCAGGGATACACCATTATCTATAGTTGAAGCTCAGGGTAAAAGAGTTTATCCATTGTTTAGAGAGGGAGACAAGGTTAGTATCAATGATAAGCTGTTCTATATAGTAACTGGTAAATATGAAGTTAGAGTTGTGAGAAGTAATACTAATGGTGTTGTACTATATGTAAGTGAAGTTGTTCCTAGAACTCCTCAAACCTTTATTATGGTGATATGCGATGAATCTAAAGTCAAATGGCTTGAACTCGATGATAGATGTAGAATTCGTTAAGAGAATTGCTCTTAGATATGCTGTTCAGAATGCTCTAAAACATGGTAAAGCGAAACCAGGCCCTGTAATAAACAAGGTATTAGGTGAATACCCAGAGCTTAGAGCTTATGCAAAAGATGTTGTTTCTATAGTTAACAGTGTTGTTGATGAAGTTAATAGGATGAGTATCGATGAACTCAAGAAGCTAGCTGAAGAACTTGGAGTATCTCTTGAAGAAAAACGTGTTGAAGAAATACGAGGATTACCACCACTACCAAATGTTGAGTCTTGGGGATACGTAAAAACACGATTTGCACCTAATCCAGATTTCGTGATTCACCTAGGTAATGCTAGAGCAGCTATACTTAGTTATGAATATGCTAAGATGTATAGAGGAAGTTTTGTTTTAAGATTTGAGGATACAGATCCAAGAATAAAAACACCTCTTCCAGAAGCATACGAGATGATAAAGGAAGATCTTCGTTGGCTTGGAATAGAGTGGAATGAAGAGTACATCCAGAGTATGCGTATGGAGTACTTCTATGATATTGCACGGAAATTGATAGAGGTTGGAGGTGCATATGTAGATCTATGTCCACCAAACACATTTAGAGAGTATCGCGATAAGGGTAGACCATGTCCACATAGAGAAGAACCTATTGAAACACAGTTAGAGAGATTTGATAAGATGCTAGAGGGTAGTTATGGTGAAGGAGAAGCTGTTCTACGTGTAAAGACTGATCTATCTCATCCAGATCCAAGTGTTAGAGATTGGGTTGCATTTAGAATAATAGATACTGATAAATACCCCCATCCCATAGTCGGTGATAAATATGTTGTTTGGCCAACATACAACTTTGCAGCTGCTGTCGATGACCATCTAATGGGTATTACCCATATACTGAGAGGTCGTGAACACGCAGTAAATACCGTTAAACAGATGTTTCTATACAAACACTTGAACTGGAGACATCCAGAAGTAATTCATTTTGGAAGACTTAATCTAGAAGGATTCATCCTAAGTAAATCAAAGATCAAGAACTTACTTAGAAAGGGTAGAGGTAGATTTCTTGGCCTTGACGATATAAGATTTGGTACAATAGCATCTCTTAGAAGAAGAGGAATTCTACCTGAAACAATTAGACAGTTAATACTTGAACTAGGTGTTAAACCAACAGACGCTAGGATTAGTTGGGATAATGTATCTGCATTGAATAGAAAGATTGCAGATAAGAAATGTAAAAGAGTATTCTTTATCGAGAACCCAGTTAAGATCGAACTACACAATCTCAGCTTACCTATGGAGGTAAAGATAAGGTACCATCCATCAATAGATCTTGGTTCTCGTTCATACCGCATAACAAAACCGTATATCTACATAGATAGAAGAGATCTTGAGATACTTAAACAGAATAGAATGGTTAGACTTATGGAGTTTGCCAACATAGAATTCATCGATGAAAAAGAGGATTTAGTTATTGCTAAAGTTCATAGCTTCGATATTGGTACAGCAAAGAAATTCAATCTTCAAATAGTTCAGTGGATACCCGAAGAACATTCAATCAAAGTTACTATGTATAGAAGTGAAGGTTTGAGACTTAGAAGAATTCGTGGTCTTGGTGAAAAAGCACTTCAAGATCTTAGTGTAGGTGAAGTAGTTCAATTTGTTAGGTATGGTTTTGGTAGAATAGATAGGATTACAAGCAGAGAAGTTGTTGTTATGTATGCACATGAATAGTCCTCATAAACACTTTTAAGATTTTTATCAGAGACTATCTTTTGCTATGGGGACGACATAGTCTGATGGGGATGAACCATGTCAAAACCATTCTATGTAAGATTCGAAACACCACCAGATGTAGCTGAGAAAGCTTATGAAGCTCTTAGAAAAGCTCGTGAAACTGGTGGTAAGATAAAGAAGGGTACTAACGAAGTCACAAAAGGTGTTGAGAGAGGTCTATGTAAACTTGTCCTCATAGCTGAAGATGTTGATCCACCAGAAGTAGTTGCTCATCTACCACTACTCTGTGAGGAGAAGAAAGTACCATATCTATACGTACCAAGCAAGAAGAGATTAGGTGAAGCAGCAGGTATTGAAGTTGCTGCAGCATCTGCATGTATCATAGAGCCCGGTGGTGCTAAGGACTTAATGGATGAACTTGTTAAGATAGCTAATGAACTGAGAGCAAAGGCTACCAAGTAATCTGTGATACAGGTTCAACTCTAGGTATAGAAAAAGCTTTTTTGGTTCTATCGCCTTGTTGTCAACTTTCTAGCTTCCCTTTCAGTTTCTCTAAGTATCAAGATATCTCCAACTCTTACTGGTCCCTTAACGTTTCTCGTTAGAACTCTACCCTTATCACGTCCTTCAAGAATTCTAACACGTACCTGAATAACTTCTCCAGTAACACCTGTTCTACCAAGGATCTGAACTACTTCAGCTGGAAAGCCAATCTCCTCGATAACGTTTACCTCAAACTCTTTACTTTTGTCTTCCTCGATAACTCTAGGCATTGAGGACACCTCGTGCTAAATACTATAGTTGGGCTTATAAACTGAACTCTTTGAAATTATGCTCTTGAGGAGTGAGCGATGGTCAGCAGAAAACAGTGTAGTTTTTGTGGAAAAAGTATTGAGCCAGGAACAGGGTTAATGTACGTTAAAAACGATGGTACAATACTATGGTTCTGCTCAAGCAAATGTTTTAAGAGTTTTAGAATGGGTAGAGATGCAAAGAGATTACCATGGACAAAGTTCTATCTAGGATCTAGATAAGCTTACAACTGTTCATTTCTCTAGTACGTTAACTCACCTTCATCAAGTTGTAAACGTTATAGGGTTTTGTGAGAACGTAGTTATGGAATGGGTGTTACTATGAAAAAACTTAGACAGCCAATAGTTGTTGTACTAGGTCATGTTGACCATGGTAAAACGACGTTGTTAGACAAGATTCGTGGTACCGCAATAGCAAAGAAAGAACCTGGTGAAATGACTCAGCATGTAGGTGCAAGTCTAGTTCCTGCATCAGTTATAGAGAAGATAGCTGAACCTCTAAAGAAAATGATACCGTTTAGACTTGAAATTCCAGGACTTTTATTCATAGATACACCTGGTCATGAGCTGTTCGCTAATCTTAGAAGACGTGGTGGTAGTATTGCCGATATAGCAATTCTTGTTATAGATATTGTTGAGGGTGTTATGCCTCAAACAGTTGAGAGTATAGAGATTTTGAGGAGTAGAAATGTTCCTTTCGTTATAGCAGCAAATAAGATTGATAGAATTCCTGGATGGAAACCTAATCCAGATGAGCCATTCATAGAAACTATAAAGAAGCAGAGTCCAGCAGTTGTTAAACAGCTTGAGAACATGATATACACATTGATAGGTCAATTAGCTAGCTATGGAGTCTATGCAGAGAGATTTGATCGCGTTCGAGACTTCCTAAAAACAACACCTATAGTACCTGTATCAGCTAAGACTGGTGAAGGTATACCTGAACTACTAGCTGTTTTAGCTGGAATCACTCAGAAGTTTATGGCTGAAAGGCTTAGGTATGCTGAAGGACCAGCCAAAGGTGTTATTCTAGAAGTTAAGGAAGAACCTGGTCTCGGTACAACAGTAGATGCAATTATATACGATGGTGTGATAAAGCGTGGCGACACGATAGTACTCGAAGGTGTTAATGGTCCTATAGTTACAAAGGTTAGAGCTCTCTTAATGCCAAGACCACTAATAGATATGAGAATGGCTAAGAGTGAATTAGCACCAGTTGAAGATGTTTATGCAGCAGCTGGTGTAAAGATAGTAGCTCCAAATCTAGATGATGCACTAGCTGGTTCACCACTATACGTTGTTCCGAGTGAGGACGTTATCGAAGAATACAAGAAGAGAGTTTCTGAAGAAGTTGGACAGGTTAGGTTTAGAAAGGATATTAATGGAGTTATAGTTAAGGCAGATACGCTAGGCGTTCTTGAAGCACTTGTTGAAGCATTGAATAGGAGGGGTATACCTGTTAGACTAGCAGATGTAGGACCTTTAACAAAACGTGAAGTAATTGAAGCTTCTATAGTAGCTAAACAGAATAAGTATCTAGGTGTTGTACTTCTATTCAACGTTAAGGCATTACCAGAAGCAGAGGAGATAGCTGCTAGAGAAGGTATCAAGATCTTTAGAAATAACATAATCTATAGACTTATAGAAGAGTATGAGGCATGGGTTAAAGCAGAGAAAGAAAGAGAGAAATCAGAAGAACTATCGAGACTTGTACTACCTGGAAAGATTAGGCTTTTGCCTGGCTATGTATTTCGTAGAAGTGAACCAGCTATTGTTGGCATTGAAGTTCTTGGAGGTGTAATAAAACCTGGTTATCCATTGATGAGAGTTGATGGTAAACATGTTGGCGAGATTATGCAGATTCAACATATGGGTAAACCTATACCAGAAGCTAGAAAGGGATCTGAAGTAGCAATCTCTATTAGAGGTCATGTTATGGTTGGTCGCCATATAAAGGAGGGAGATATTCTCTACACAGATATTCCGATACACCATATACGTATAATCGTTGAAAAGTATAGGAATGAACTTGAAGAAGATTTTCGTGAAGTCCTTAGAGAGATCATCAAGATAAAGGGTAGAGAAAGACCAGAATTACTTGCATTTCTTACACAGCTATAGATTAGTTTTTAAGCTGTAGTGTTATCGAGTGTTGAGTTAGGAAGTTTAGGAGGAGAAAGGAATTGGTAGAGTTCAAAGTTGTTATAGCTGATTCACATGTAAGGAATTTGAGGATTATACCAGTTAAAGTTATTGGTGATGATAGTCTAGAGTATAGTGATGCACATAAAGAACAGAGAGAGCTACCCATTGCTAAAGTTCATCCAGAGATTCTAAAGATGATAAATCCTGAACTAGGTGTAGTCATTGTGAGGATTTGGAAGAATAGACAGAATAGAGAGAAAGCTAATCTAGCTGCCAAGGCTGTTGCAGATTCATCACTTGATGTTATGGAGGTTCGAGTACCCCTAGACTTTATGAGTGAAAAAGTAGGTAAACATGAAGCTATCGGTGAAATCTTTAGAGCACCAGCATTTCAGATAAGGGTTTCTGGTGAAAAAGCTAGAGCATTTCTAGGTCTAAAGATAGGCGATAGAATCAATGGATCAATACTTGGTTTACCACCTAATGTAGACCTAGTTATTCGTGGTGGATCAGATCAAGCTGGATTCCCTATGAGACCTGATATCCCAGGACCTATCAAGAAATATGTACTACTATCTTCAGGACCTGGTTTTAGACCTAGAGAAGAAGGTGAACGTAGAAGGAAATTAGTTCGAGGAAACACTATATCTGAAGAAATTGTACAGATAAACACTATAGCTATCTATAGATAGTCTAGTAGCTTAACCTAATTTTCTAGGATATAATTAGGTTATACACTGGGCAACATCTCTAAGTCTTAGAGTAAACATATTGTTGGTGTCTAGGAGTTGAGTAGTAGTATCGTTGTACCTGATATGAATGTTGGTGTTGTTGGTCATGTAGATCATGGTAAAACAACTTTAGTTCAAGCATTAACTGGTGTATGGACAGCTCGACATTCTGAAGAACTTAAGAGGTCTATGACAATAAAGCTTGGTTATGCTGATGGAGTTATAGCTTACTGTGAAGGTATTGAAGGTGTAGATGCATATACATCTGAAACTGTTTGTAGAGATGGAAGACCAGCTAAGATTATTAGAAAAGTATCGTATGTAGATGCGCCAGGCCATGAAATCCTCATGGCTACGATGTTATCTGGAGCTGCATTAATGGATGCAGCAATTCTCGTTATAGCTGCTAATGAGCCTTGTCCACAACCACAAACAAGAGAACACCTTGTAGCACTTCAGATAATAGGTGTTAGGGATATCATTGTAGTTCAAAACAAGATTGATGTTGTGTCTAAAGAACGTGCTAGAGAAAACTATGAAGAGATAGTATCGTTCTTAAGCAATACACCATATGAAAAAGCTCCTATAATACCTGTCAGTGCGCTCCATAAAGTCAATATCGATGCTCTTGTGATGGCAATGGCGAAAATGTTTAGACCTCCAGAAAGAGATTTAAGTAAACCGGCATTGATGTATGTTGCAAGAAGTTTCGATGTGAATAAACCAGGTACAAAACCAAGAGATATTGTTGGTGGTGTTCTAGGAGGTTCTCTAATCAAAGGAGAGATTAGAGTAGGTGATGAAGTTGAGATTAAGCCTGGTATTCGCGTTGAGAAACCAGGTGGTAAAGTAGAGTATATACCTCTCACTACAGAGATAACGAGTATTAGGTATGGAAATACTGAGAGCGATTTAGCTAGACCAGGTGGTCTTGTAGCACTAGGTACTAAGTTAGATCCATCACTAACTAAAGCCGATGCTATGATAGGTAACGTTGTTGGTCATTCAGTTCCAGATCCTGTTGATAGTCTAGTGATTGAGTATACACTACTAGAGCGTGTTGTTGGTAGTAGAGAACAAGAACGTGTTGAACCTCTTAGACCAAGAGAAGTACTTATGTTAACTGTTGGTACAGCTGTTACTCTAGGCATTACCACCAAGGTTACTAAGGATACTGTTGAAGTTGTTCTTCGAAGACCTGTCGTGGTATTACCAGGTACAAAAGTTGCTATTAGTAGACAGGTAAAAGGTCGTTGGAGACTAGTTGGTTGGGGAATCCCCAAGATATAGTTTGATGTCTATGAAGTGCATAGTAGTTCTCGACACGAGTTTTTTGCTTATGATAGCTGATGGATACCCTCTCCTAGATCTACTAAGAGAAGCCCTCCCACACTGTGAAATAGTTGTACCATCAGTTGTCGTTATGGAGTTAGAGAAAATCTCTAGAGAACAATCTATTAGATCAAACAAAGCTAGATGGGTATTAAACAATATTGTATCGAAAATGAGGATCTATCCAGTTGATCCAGGTATCCATGGCAAGACGGACGATGTGCTTTTGTCTATAGCTGAAAAGAATAGATTTATTATTGCTACAGTCGATATGGAGCTCAAGAAGCGTGCCAGAGTTAAAAAGATACCTGTAGCCTTCTTTAGAAAGTCTAAGTTTAGAGTTGAAGTTGAAGGTCTATACCACTAGATTCAAGATTTATAAAGCACTTTATATATTGAGTCTACAGCTCAAGTCTTGTGCTTAATAGGTAGAGTTAGCATGTTTAGACTATACAAGTTAAGAGATATTGTCAGAATAGAACCATCCAAGTTCGGTAGACCTCTAGAAGAAGTAGCACTGGAAGTCCTAAAATCAAAATATGAAGGTTTAAGAGATAAGAATCTTGGTCTAATTGTTCTTGTAAGAAATCCAAAAGTAGATCCTATGGGATACATAGTTCCTGGTGATGGCGCTTCATACCATGCTGTAGAGTTTGAGGCGCTTACATATGTACCCATAGTCAACGAAGTTGTTGAAGGTGTAGTCAAAAACATTGTTAGAGTTGGTCTAATACTTGATCTAGGTCCTGTTGAAGGTTTTGTCCACATATCTCAGATAGCTGATGAAGAGGTATTCTATGATCATGCAAGAGGAGCTATGGTCTGTAGACAATCAAAGAGATTCGTTGAGCGAGGTGATGTAGTTAGAGCTAGAATTACAGGTATTAGCTCTTCAGCAACACAGTTGAGGATTAGCTTAACTATGAGACAACCATTTCTTGGAAAACGTGAATGGATTGAAGAGTATATCCGTAAAACTACTAAACGCTAAAGCTATTCATAGCTATGGAGTTTAGGTGATTACATGTCTAGACCTCCAAGAACTTCAAAACCATTTAAAGCATGTACAAAATGTAAGGCTTTAGTCAGAATCGAAGATGAACAGTGTCCTATTTGTGGATCTAAGGAGTTTACGTTTGAATGGAGTGGAATAGTGATTGTTATTGATCCAAGTAAATCGAAAGTTGCGAAAGCACTAGGTATTACTAAACCTGGTAGATACGCTTTAAAACTAGGTGTATAGCACTCTACGTAGGCATAGATATAGCTCATGAATGGGGATTACGATGAGTCAACAAAGAGTATATCAACTAGCTGAAGGTGTTACAGCAGCTATTGTTGAAGAGAAATACAATAAGTTGTTGGGTAGAAAAGAGGTATTTCTGGTTATAGACCATATAACATCTGGAACACCTTCTAGACAAACAATAAGAGAATTCATAGCTAAAATCTATGGAGTAGATATCAATCTAGTTGTTGTTAAAGAGATTAAGAGTGAGTATGGTAGAGGTAGGAGTAAAGCTCATATCCATATATACGATAATTTTGAGAGATTGAAACTCTTAGAACCTAAACACATACTTAGGAGAAATGGTATTCAGGTATAGCTTTGGTGTTTACTATGGCTAAGAAGGAGAAGAGATTTAGATCTCAACTATATGAGTATGACTACAATACAGGTACTATACGTTTAAAGAATAGAATTTGTCCTAGATGTGGTTCTGTAATGGCTTATCATAGATGGCCTGTACCTCGTTGGCATTGTGGTAAGTGTAGCTATACTATTTTTGAAAGGGAACAAAAGTAATGGTTATTGTGCTTGGTATTGAGTCTACAGCACATACTTTTGGTATCGGTATTGTTTGTGATCGTGATAAAGACTTCATATTAGCTGATACAAGAGCTGAATATATTCCAAAGTCTGGTGGTATTCATCCTAGAGAAGCATCTAGATTCTTTGTTGAGAATGCATCTAGAGTACTCTCAAAAGCATTTGAAGAAGCTGGTATAAGACCTAGTGATGTAGATGCTATAGCTGTAGCTCTTGGCCCTGGTATGGGTCCATGTCTAAGAGTTGGTGCTACAATAGCTAGAGCTCTCGCTGTCTACCTCAAGAAACCTCTTGTACCTGTAAACCATGCTGTTGCACATGTAGAGATAGGTATTAAGATAACAGGAGCTAGAGATCCAGTAACAGTTTATCTCTCTGGAGGTAACACAATGGTTTTAGCATTTCTTAGAGGTAGATATCGAGTATTTGGTGAAACACTTGATATAGCTCTAGGTAACTTACTAGATACGTTTGCTCGTGAAGTAGGTCTTGGGCCTCCATATGTTGTAGAGGGTAAGCATGTTGTAGATATATGTGCTGAAGAAGGTAAAGAGATCATTGATCTACCATATGTTGTTAGAGGTCAAGATGTTGCTTTTTCTGGTCTCTTAACAGCAGCTCTACGAGCATTTAAACGTGGTGAAAAACTTGGTAATATATGTTTAACGCTAAGAGAAATCGCGTATAATAGTGTTATAGAGATTGCAGCTCGATGCTTAACACAGACAAGAAAAGATGAGGTTATGGTTGTTGGTGGTGTAGCTGCAAGTCCAATACTTAGATCTAAGTTTGAATCAATGGCTAGATTCTACAATGCTAAACTCTATGTAGTGCCTCCCAAGTATGCTGTTGATAATGGTGTTATGATAGCATGGACTGGTCTTTTAGCGTTTACTCATGGAATTACTATACCTGTTGAAGAAGCTATTGTTCGACAGAGATGGAGAATAGATGAGGTAGATATTCCCTGGAGAACTGGCTAGATATTCTGAGAGATTTAACTGAGTCTATCTATGTTTTGATAGATTCTAGAGGTATAGAGATAAAACCAATTCTATCAATAGATAGAGAGATTTGGCGTGGTGCTGAAGCAGTACTATATAGAGGTACATTTCTTGGAGTTGATGTAGTGATAAAGATTCGTACTCCAAAAGAGTATATGCCTCAAGATCTAGACAAACTGTTTAGATATAGAAGAACAGTGACTGAAGCTAAAGCACTTTTGAAGGCACTATCTATGGGTATACCAACACCATATCCACTATATGTTGATCCAGACAACGGAATCTTGATACTCAGTTATGTTGAAGGTGATATTCTTAGAGATGTCGTTGACAAGCTATGTGATGAAGAGCTATGTAAGATTATGAAAACGCTGGGTATCTATACAGCTAAACTACATGAAGCTGGTATTGTTCACGGAGATCTAACAACAGGTAATGTAGTTGTTCACAATAGTGAGATCTACATAATAGATTTTGGTCTTTCCGAATTTACAAAGATACTAGATGAACATGCAATAGATGTACATATACTCTTTAGATCTATTGAGAGTACACATCTAGATAGAGAAAAGATAATGAAGAAGTGTTTTATCGATGGATATAGATCTATGAGAAGAAATGAAGTTGTTGAATATGTTTTGAATATCGTTAATAGGATTAGACTTAGTGGTAGATACGTAAAAGAGCGTAGAGCTACTGTATGGGAGTTATAGCTATGTCTAGATCTATACTCATAGCTACCAAGAATAGACACAAAGTTCTTGAAGCAAACATTGCTTTAAAACAATTCAATATCAGTGCTACAC
>CAZUDD010000003.1:14896-19452 GCA_964619665.1 uncultured Desulfurococcaceae archaeon
GTGCTACACCTGTAGATGTAGAGAAAAGAGAGATTCAATCCGATAACTTAGTTGATATAGCAGTTTATGCAGCTAAAACTGCTTACCAAATAGTTAAAAAGCCTATAGTTGTTGAAGATGCAGGTCTCTTCATAGATAGTTTAAATGGTTTTCCAGGTCCATATAGTAGCTATGTATTTAAAACCATTGGTATTAATGGTATTCTAAAGCTACTTGAAGGTGTACACAATAGAAGAGCTAGATTTGTATCTGTTGTAGCTTTAGCGATAGACATAGATGATGTTGTTGTATTCATTGGCGAAGTTAGTGGTACTATATCTATGGAGCCTCGTGGTAGTGGTGGATTTGGTTTTGACCCTATATTCATACCCTATGGTTATACAAAGACATTTGCTGAAATGAGTATAGAAGAGAAAACAGCTATTTCACATAGAGGAAAGGCTTTTAAACAGCTTGGAGAATGGTTAGCTAAGAACTGGAATAGGGTTTTCAAGGACTAGATACACAGTGTTTTGAGGTATGGTGTATGCCTGGTAAAAAGAGAGATAAAGGTCAATCACATTCAACAAGACCAGTTAGAGTTGGACCTCCAAAATGGGTTAAGTATAGTCCTGAAGAAATTGAAGCTATAATCGTTGAGTTAGCTAAGATGGGCTATACACCCTCTATGATAGGTATAATCCTTAGAGATCAGTACGGTATACCATTGGTAAAGTCTGTTCTAGGTGTTAAGCTTACTAAAGTACTTGAGAAATACGGATTACTACCACCAATTCCTGAAGATCTACTGAGATTGATGCAGCGTGCAGTTAATCTTAGAAGACATCTACAAGAGCATCCCAAAGATTATGCTAGTAAACGTGGTTTAATAGAGATTGAATCCAAGATAAGATCTTTGATAAAGTACTATAAACGTGTTGGTAAACTACCACCAGACTTTGAATATAATCCTGAAAGAGCAAAAGTATTGGTATCTCAGTATCTTGGAAGAGCATTATCAGCTACAGAGATTAGCGAAGCTATTGCAGCAGCTCAACAAGCTATGGAGGCTAAAGAAGAATCCAAACCTGAGACATCTGAACATACAGCTACTACATCTAGTGAATCTGAGGGTAGTTAGAGTATTTGATGCGGAAATTCTCTGAGCTAGTTAACGCCATATCACAACAAGGCAGTACAGTACTACTCTATTCACCCGATATAGATTCCGTTATAGCAACATCAATTCTATACAGATTCTTAATCACTAGGGATATCGATGTTGAAGCTATAAACTTGTTCAGCTCACGTGAAATCATAGATAGACAAAGTGTTGTTGTGTTAATAGGTGTTAAACAAAAACGTGCATTATCAACATACAGAGTCCTATATCTAGATGATTTTATCGGTCGTGATCCACGTTCAGAGACAAGTATATCACTACATCTAGTCAAAGCATTGAGTGAGCGATGGGTTGTTAGAAAAGATGAAGAACTACTTGCAATTGCATCCATGTTAACTCTATCACATGGATCTATGTACGATGAAGATCTTATCGAAGCACATATGAAATTTATTGAAGATGCATCTTCAAGAGGTATTGTAGAGCTATACGATACTATGAGATTCTTTGGATATCCAAACATAGATCTATATGAAGCTATCTATAGAACACTAGAACCATATATAGATGGTATTACTATGAATAGACAGGGAATTGAAGGGCTTCTCAAAGATCTTGGTATAGCTGTTAAAGGTTCATTAAGTGAAGAAGTGAAGGAGAAGATCCTAAGTACTATAAGCTCGATAGTTTCGAGATATTCGAGAAAATCGATACCATTAGTTGGTAAAAAACTTGTATCTAAGCTTCTTAGAGGTCCAATATACGATCTCTACGAGTTAGCATATACTCTATTAATGCTTTTAGACAGTAAAGGTCCTGAATACCTGTGTACACTATCTTTTGGTTCTGAAATTCTCAATCTACTCTATCCCTGTGCTCTAAATACATTAGATAGCTTAGTAGGTGTGTTGTCGAAGATAGTCAATGGTGAGATAGATGTTAAGAGATTCACGTTGAGAATGAATAGAGTTTCAGTTATCGAGTTGGAATCTAGAGCTCCCTTTAATACATTGTATAGAGCTCTGAGAGCTTTGGGAATAGTTGAAAGATTAGCTGTATTCAGAACTGAAGATGGTTTTGTTGTACCTTATCTACTAGCTGAGCAGCTATGGCCTATAGATGAAGAGGTACAGACCATAGAAGGAGGTATTGTTGTTCGAAATCTAGATGATGTTTCAAAGTATCTTCGTGGTTCTAGACTATGAAACTGTATATACACATAGAGATTCCGTTAGACTCCGAATCTATCTGTAATGCAGTTAAGCAAGCAGTAGAACCTGATAATGTTAGTAGTCCTAGAGGTATATTGATAGCTATGTTTTGCTCCAAGAATATTCTTGTTGTTGATGTCAAGAGTTCTGAGAATATCCATATCTTAACGTTTAGAAATACTATTGACGATCTTCTAGAGCATATTGGCATAGCTTTAAAGTCATTGAGAGTAGTTTCTAGACATGGTAACAATGATTTAGCTTAACTTTATAAGCCTAGACTACTCGGTTATTCTCTTCGGTAGCTAAGCTTAAGGTGATGATGTTGTCTAAAGCACAAAAGTTTAGACTTACAGGTAAAGAGCGTTGGAGACTCAAGAAGTGGTTTACGGTTATTGCTCCACCAGTATTTGGTAGTATGCCTATAGCAACAACACCAGCTGATGAGCCATGGAAACTTCTTGGACGTGTTATAGAGACAACGCTATACGATTTAACTGGTGATATAACGCAAGTACATATTCATCTCTATTTCCAGATATACAAAATCGAGGGTGAGTATGCCCATACGATCTTTAAAGGTCATGAGCTTGCTAGAGACTATATAAGGAGTTTAACGAGGAGAAAGAGTAGTAAGATAGCTGCTATAGTCAATGTCTTTACTAAGGATGGATATAAGCTTAGGATAACAGGTATTACCTGGACAACCTATCGTTGTAAGACATCTCAGAAAAAAGCTATTAGAAAGATAATGATTGATTTGATAACAAAGACTGCTGAAGCTAAGACACTCGATGAACTCATAGTGGCTATGATCTTTGGTGAACTAGCTCAAAACATCTTTGCTGAAGCAAAGAAGATATATCCATTAAGAAAGGTAGAGATCTACAAATCTAAGCTTCTTGCTGTACCAACTCCTGAAGGATTAAAGAAAGCTGTTATCGTTCCTAGACCTGGATTAACTGAAGCACCATATGGAACAACAGCATAGACAATCCTTCTCCTCTTTGTAGTATTTATCTGCGTCACTTATATCTCTATTCTCTGGTTGATAGTGTGGAAGCAGTTGTATTTGCTGCTGGTAAAGGTGAAAGACTACAGCCTTTTACTGAGACAAGACCAAAAATACTCATTCCAATACTCAATAAGCCTGTTATCTATTACCCTCTTATGCTTATTAAGACTCTAGGTTTTGAGAAAGTCAATATTGTTGTTGGATATTTAAAGGAGGTAGCTGTTAAGGAGATTAAGAGTCTATGTGATTTTCTTGGAATAGATGTTGTGTTCTATGAACAGAAGGAGGAGAAGGGGACTGCCGATGCCTTAAAAACTGTTCTTAGAGATCTTGAAGATGATCTATTTATTGTCTATGGAGATCTATATCTTGACTATGCTGTTCTCGCTAATACTATCAAAAATGTTTTGAATTCTAAGAGTGATGTTGTTTTAGGTACAGTTAAGGTAAAGGATATTTCTCAGTATGGTGAAGTTGTTGTTGAAGGTGATAGAGTTCTAAAGATTATTGAGAAACCAAATAGAGTTGGTGAAGGTTTAGCAAATGCAGGTATATACATTGTTAGATCTACTGCTCTAAAACTTGTTGAAGAGATAGATCTATCTCCTAGAGGTGAATATGAGTTAACTGATATTGTTGAGCTCGCTAATAAGAAAGGACTTACAGTTAGATACTTTGATTTTCCTAAAGATCTATGGCATGATATCGGTCTTCCATGGAGTATCATTGAAGCTAATAAACTTGCTCTTCAGAAAATATCTTCAAGAACAATTAGAGGTGATGTAGAGCAATACGTAACTATTAAGGGTCCTATAGTTGTTGAAGAAGGAGCAGTGATAAAAGGTGCTACCTATATCGAGGGACCTGCATACATCGGTTCAGAAGCCAGTATAGGTCCAAATACATATATAAGACCATACACAGTCATATGTTCAAAAGCAAGAATTGGATTCTCTGTTGAGGTTAAGGAGAGTATTGTTTTTGATCATGCACATGCTTCTCACCTTGCATATATTGGTGATAGTGTTGTTGGAGAACATGTTAATCTAGGTGCAGGAACAGTACTGGCAAACCTTAGATTCGATGATAAGACAGTCAAAGTCACGGTCAAAGGTGTTAGAATTGATAGTAGAAGAAGAAAACTAGGTGCATTCATAGGAGGCTACGTCAAGACAGGTATCAACGTCTCCATAATGCCAGGTGTAAAGATAGGGTCGTACTCAATCAT
>CAZUDD010000004.1:0-18838 GCA_964619665.1 uncultured Desulfurococcaceae archaeon
TAAAGATGTTGATAGAACCCAGTATGGGTATCTTTATCGGTATATTAAATACTTCAACAACTTTCCCTAGAATAACATCTTCAGGAATCCCACTTGCATAATCACCTATAAACTGAAGATATGGGTATCGATGTCCAACTCTACTATAGACATCAATTTCCTTAACTCTACATGAAGTCATAGGTGTATCAATGCTTGGATTATTGTCGCCCTTCACGACATACAGTAGAGTATTGTCATGACATCTGATTATGGCTATGACTCTGTGTATTACAAGTCTAAAACCACGCTTATACACTATGATGTCTCCTAACTCTATGTCTTTAGTACGCCATACTACAACTATATCTCCATCCTTTAATAGAGGCTCCATACTATGACCTTTAACTACAGCAAAGAACATCGCATTTGTAGCTATCAGTATTAGTATCGATAGTGCGAATACTAATGGTATTATTGATGGTATTGCACGTAAGAAATCCATGATTTTATTTCTAAGTACTAACTTCATTCTTCTTCCTCACGTAGTAACTCTTCTAAACTTAACTCAATTACTTGACCTTCACGTTTCTTTTGAGTTTCACCAACCTGTATAACCTTACCCTTGATTTCTATGGATTCACCACCGACTTTCAATTTGTTTACAGCTGCACGCCATTTATAACCACAGTTTGGACATACAAATATACCCATAATTGTTATCGTGATTCTGCCTTTACTATCAGGTAAAGGTGAGAAGATATGCCAAGTTTTAACAGGAGATGTTACAACACTACCACATCGAGGACACTTGAATTCATTTCTACCCAAGGTTTACACCTTATGGATAGCTAAACTAGGTTTTATGCTAAGAGGTTTTATTCGTATCTCTCATACCAACTATGGAGAGGAAGCATATGGTCAAGGTGATTTCATGAGTGAAAATCCATTCATAATCCAGGACGTCGATGCATTGGAGGTACTAGATTCACGCGGAGATCCAACAATTGAAGTAGTAGTCATAACACGTGGTGGTATTGGAAGAGCTATTGCACCAGCAGGTGCATCAAAAGGTAAGTATGAAGCTGTTGAGCTTAGAGATGGAGATATGCGTAGATATAGAGGCAAAGGTGTACTTAAGGCAGTTGAAAACGTGCGTATCTACATTGCACCAGCTATACAGGGCTTTGATTCTAGAAGACAATCAGAAATAGATAGTGTTCTCATAAGACTCGATGGAACACCCAATAAGTCTAGACTTGGAGCTAATACAATGATAGCAACAAGTATAGCAGTTGCGAAAGCTGCTTCTGAAGCTGCAAAACTACCTCTATTCCAGTATCTAGGAGGGATAAGAGCATGTACACTACCTATACCCATGCTGAATATAATTAATGGTGGTGTTCACGCAGGTAATGAGCTAAGTGTTCAAGAATTCTTGATAGTACCTCACAACTTCGATAAATTCAGTGAAGCATTGAGAGCTGCTGTTGAAGTATATAAGGCCTTGAAGGATATACTTAAGGAAAAGTATGGTGCTACAGCAATCAATGTAGGTGATGAAGGCGGATTTGCGCCTCCAATGAAGTACACACGAGAAGCCCTTGAAGCACTTACCAATGCCATAAAGAGAGCAGGATATGAAGTAGGGAGAGACATAGGTATATCTCTAGATGCTGCAGCAACACAGTTCTATGATGAGAATAAGTCTAGGTATAGAATAGATGGAATGGAGCTGAATCGGGATGAGATGATTGAGTACTGGGTTAAACTCTCTGAAGAGTATCCTATATTGAGCATTGAAGATCCATTACATGAAGAGGATTTTGAAGGATTTTCTGAAATACTAAAGCAAACACGTGGAAAAGTCATTGTCATAGGAGATGACTTAACGGTTACCAATACTCAAAGACTTAGAAAAGCATTAGAGATGGGCGCTATAAAAGGAGTTATAGTTAAGCCTAATCAAATTGGAACCTTAACTGAAACTTTAGAGTTTGTACATTTTGCACTTCAAAATAATGTGTATACAGTTATAAGTCATAGAAGTGGAGATAGTGAAGATCCAGCAATTGCACACATAGCCGTTGCTGTACAATCACCCTTTATAAAGACAGGAGCTCCATGTCGTGGTGAAAGAACTGCTAAGTATAATGAGCTGCTACGTATCGAACATATTCTAGGTGATAGTGCTAAGTTCATGGGTAGGGTTATCAGGGTATACTGATGTTGATTCAGCCACGGGTTCACACATCATAGTTAACTGAACTCAGCAGCGCCTCGGCATCATCACCACAGCAACTCTATTTTAACCAGAATTTAACAGTATTTAGTCTATGGTAGGAGTTCTCATGGTAACTAATCTTCCTGCTGAAGCAAGAGCTAAATTCGCTAAGTATATGGAGGCAAAAACACTTGAGGAAAAGATAAAGGCACTTGAAGAATTCATATCTTCGGTTCCTAAACATAAGGGTACTGAGAATCTATTATACTGGGCTAAGAAGAGATTAGCTGAGTTAAGAGAGGAACTAGAGGAGAGAAAGAGAAAGAAAACTGGACGTGGTGGACCCTCATTCTTTATTGAGAAAGAAGGTGCAGCACAAGTAGTTTTGTTAGGATTCACCAAAGCCGGTAAAAGCGCTTTATTGAGAAGATTAACAGGAGCAAAAGTTGAGGTTTCCGACTATCCATATACAACGAAAACGCCTGTTCCAGGAATGCTACAATATGAAGATATTCAGTTTCAGCTTGTTGAAGCTCCCTCAATTATACCAGAAGGAGGTGGTTGGAATACTCGTGTTATAGGTTTGGCAAAAAATGCTGATGGACTCATAATAGTTCTAGATGTGTCTCAGGATCCTATAGACTCTTTCACAAGACTATCAAGCTATCTAAAAGATCATGGTTTGCTAATCTCTAGACCAAGAGGATACGTTGTCATAGAGAAGAGTCGTGGTATTAAAGGAATACAGATAATCTCTTATGGGAGACTGATGTGTACACATGAAGATATCAAAAAACTTCTTGAAAGCTATAGAATCTATAATGCTGTTGTAAAAGTTTATGGTGAAGTAGAGCTAGATGATGTTGAGAAGGCATTGTTTGAACATACAATGTACAAACCCACTATGGTATTACTGAATAAGATAGACCTCATCAGTAGGTCTGAGTTAAAGTATATTGTAGAAAAACTCCGATCTCTTGTCCCAAGTGAAATACCAATAATGTGTGTTTCAGCATTAACAGGAGAAAATCTAGGGTATATAGGGAGTACGCTATTCAAAATCTTAGAGCTGATTCGTGTGTATACCAAACCACCAACAGGGAAACCTTCTGAAAAACCATTAGTTCTAAGACGTGGTGCAACAGTTTTAGATGTAGCAAAAGCCATACATAGTGATCTCTACGAAAAGTTTGCTTATGCAAGAATATGGGGGCCTTCAGCAAAGTATCCAGGCCAAAGAGTTGGAGCTAATCATGTAGTTGAAGATGGCGATATAGTCGAGATCAACATAAAGAAATAACTTGAAACTACTATAATCTTTTAAACTACGATGAACCACTCTATATACTAAGGCGGTGGAGGAGTTGAAAGTAAAAAAGCTTATACTTGTAACAGCTAAACATATGCCTCAGCATAAACACTTTGTAAGAATATCAAAGGATTTAGCATCTCTACTAAATGTTGAGTTAGAAATTAGAGAAGAGGACTATGCGTTTCTAGCTGATTACGGTGAAAAGGATGAACTTGGGATGCCATGGACACCACAACTATTAGCAATGCTTGAAAACGGCAACATAAAACCAATATTAACTAAGTTGCCTATCAATGAGAAGACACTTCAATTCGATATAGAGAAGGCAAAAGAAGAAGCATTAACAAATCTAAGGAACTTAGGTGTTGAAGTCTAGACAAGGACTTTGACGAATAATGCTCTCTACTCTTCTTCTTCAGATATCTCTTCCTCTTCTTTTAACTCTGATGTTATAGATTTAGCTAATTCAGTTAATTCACGTGAAACCTTTTCATCTATGTATGGAGCAACTATTATGACCTTATAGTCAACTGGTTTTTCTCCTCTCATCTCATTCTCGTAACTAATAACATATAGTGGTACATCGAATGCAGCAGTATCTTTACCAACTTTTCTTAGATTGAATCTGTGATAGGCTTCATACTGCTCTTTAGTTAGTGGAAGCTTAACCTGAATTTCATGAGAATATCTGAAAACTATTAGATCTGATTTAATAGGATCCCATAGATTCAATGCTTCAATAACCATTTTTCGCAAAACGGAGAGAATGTCTCCTTCAACTATCTGTACATTCTTAACAGTTCCACGATCAGAGTGTATTATCAGTACTTTGCTCATGGTTTTACACCATGTAGACCGAAAGTAGATTAGGATGTACACTTAACACTCTATACTTGGTGTAGTACCCGTAGAGCTAGATCTACGTGATGAAGGTTAAAAGCGCTGAATCTCGTGATGAAGAGCCGAGGGCTGAACTACTTCTTGAATAAAGCTAGATCAAGAGCTTTGGAACCACCAGCTACTTCTTCCCAAGATATGTTGAAAGCTGTTAAGAGCTGTTCTAAGGCACTCTTCAAAGCCTCAATATACTTTTGGGGATCGATCTCTGTAACTTTAGCTAATTGTATTGGTTTTACTCCATCTTTTGAACGAACCTTTATGAACATTATCACATCACCTGGTATTACCTGAAATCCGTTTTGAACTAGTTGTAGTGCTGCTTTGATATGTTGAGGTGTACTCTTCTTGTATTCTTCTAATGGTTTGCTTATACCGACTTTGAATGCTACTTCATCTAGCGTAAAGAGACGGTATTTGAGTTTAAGATAAGCTTCATATACTTTCTCTCTAACAATCTCAACAACTTTTACGACATCTTCTGGTGTCTCAATGGAACTAATCTTCTTTAGAATATCTATGAATAGAGCTTTTATGAAATCTGGTGTATTTCTCTTCTTACCCACCATTCCCTTGACATCTAGAGATCCATCAGGAAGAACTCCCACATAGTTCTTCTTCAATGCAAACGCAACAAATCTATAAACTTTATCAACTTCAAGCTCAAGACCAAATTCTCTTTGAACCCATTCTCTGAGTTTCTCTAGTGCTTCTGGATCTGGATTCCATACAAATAATGAGTCTGTATCACCATACAGAACCTTTAGACCCAGTTCTGAAGCTTTAGCTAAACTAGATGTAATAACTCTTCTACCTAGAGCTGTAACACTTTCAGCTACAGATGGTGCATATAGTGGAAATGTTGAAGCTCCGAAAACACCGTAAGAGGCATTGATGTATACTTTCATAGCTCTTTGAACAACATCATACCAATTCCTGAGATCTTCACTTAAACTCTTATCCTTAGCTTTCTTTTTGTATATCCTAACTCTGAAGTCTCTCAATAGACCTACAATCTGTGCTGTAATTCCTGGTCTATCAACACATACCTTATGTATAACGTTTCCTTTCTCATCGAGAATATCTTTAGTTCTAGTACACGTATTTTCTGGCGGATCTATAGTTTCGTAACTTAGATTCCATTGCTTAATAATTGATGGATATAGTGAAGCAAAGTCTAGAACTGTTACATTAAAGAATACTCCTTGTGGAGGATCTATTACTATTGCACCGGCATACTTCTTACCTTTGATTATAGCTTCAGTAACCTTTTTCCCCTTAAGCTGAAGTATATCTTCACTTCGCGGTATTAGGGCTCCTCTTCTTCTATGTTCCCAATAGAAGAGGTTCTTGATCCAAACTGAAACCGTTGTACGTACTAGATCTTCAAGACCTAACTTGCTTATTCTCATCAACAACAGTATAAGTTTCCAGACAAGTTCGTTTGAAAATGTTGTTAATTCAAGTGTTAGTTCTGCATCTCTAAGGTTATACTTGGTTAAAACAGCTAGATCCACGCGACTAATCTCTTCATCTAGTGTAACTTTTCCAACACCTAGAAGAGCTTGAGAAATAGCATCTAGGGTAAACTCTTTGTATTTACCCTCAAAAGCATATGCTTGTATAGATCTATTACTAAAGAACTTGTATAGGTCTATGTGAAGAGCTCCTTCAATTTTTGCCTGATATTCTCGCTTGTTGCCCTTAGCAATACTCTTTATCTTTATGGGTATGACTTCTCTCGGTATACCTAATTTTTGAGCACGTTTGAACAGGTATCGAAAGTCGAAGTTATCACCATTGAATGTTATAACTATGGGATACTCTGACAACACCTTAAAGAATTCAAGGAGTAATGCCCTTTCACTATCAAATATCTCTATATCAGCATGTAGTGGAAGTTCATCGAGTCGGTCAATTCTAAGACTGTCTCTATATAGTACTAATACCTTTCTCATACCGTCATTGGATGCTAGCGCTATACTCATTATTGGGTATTCAGCATATTCTGCTGAAGGTACTCTACCACCAAATGGAGTATAGACCTCTATATCGAGGGCAATTCTCTTAGGACTAAACCAACGTGCTTCAAATAACTTCAATAGATTTGTAGCTAACTCTATAGTTTCTTTATCTTTCTCACTTTCATCTAATATAGATTGAGCTGTTTTCCTAAGTTCTTCAATATCGATATCTTCATTTTCACGAATTTCAGAACCAATTATGGTATATTGCAATCCTGGAATGAGTTGACGATCGTAGATGTAGTTTATGTGATACTTTATATTAGCTTCCCATGCTATAGGTACTTTCTCTCTAAGATATCTTACGGCTAGAGGATCTTTGGTAACTATTTTTGTGAAGTATCTCTTTACTCCATAGAGTAGATCGAGTTTTTCAACAACTTCAATTCCTTCAAATGATGGATGACGTACAATATCTGGAATTCTACTTATTTTCTCAGGTGGTAGATCTGTGAGAAAGTATGGTCTATGATCTGTTTTATCATACCAATATAGAAGATCGTTGATGTTCGGATCATAGAATATGAGAACAGCTTTCTTCGCTTCTCCATCATAGTCTACATCGAGTAGAAATGCTTCGTCGATAGATCCAACAATTTTTCGTTCTTTAACTGTTCGTACAATTCGTGGATTGGACGTATCTATGTCTTTGGGAATATCTATGTGGATATCGTGTATGTTCAATTCAAGAGATTCCTTTGAATATTCAATACTATGAACGCTTTCAACTTCCTTAGACGTAATTTCTCTAGATGGGGTCTTGGTATCTGTTAATTCTTTAGTTTCTTCATGTACTGTGGTTTCCGTGTACTTTATCTCTTCAGATTTCTCTATGCTTTCTTTTACTATATTCTTGGGTTCTTTAATGTCTTTGACCTCTTTCTGTGTACTCTTTCTAGTATTCATGAATTCTAGAAGCGATCTATTCTTAGGCATGAAACTCTAAACCCTTTACCCTCTTCTATACCCCATAGTAATCATTAACCAAGAGATACTATTAATTTACGGGCACAACCCCCACACTTTCGGAAATCTCTTAGTGTCAACAAGCATCACTTTCCATACTACATACTTCATAGAGTTTTCTGAGACCTACATCGAATGGAGTTTGAGGAATATAGTTTAGCAATGCTCTCAATCGGGAGATATCTGCACAGCTACGTTTTATGTCGCCTGATCTAGGTCTTGTGAACATGGGAACAATATCTTTCTTGGTTATATCCCGTAGAAGTTTGACAATATCAAGTATCCGGATTTCTTTACCTGTACCTACATTGAGTATCGTTCCCTCAGCCCTATCGAGTTTATTTAGAGCATACTCCAGGGCTAGAATAACAATTTTAGACACATCCTCTACATAGATGAAGTCTCTCGTCTGCATACCATCCCCATAGATTATGGGAGGTCTATTCTCTATGAATGCTTTGACAAATTTAGAAACTACACCTGCATATTCTCCTGATTGACCTAGACCATAAGCGTTAAATATTCTCAAGATGATATAGCTACAACCGAAAACTCTACACATCAACTTAATTAATCCTTCTTCACATAACTTGTATAGACCATATGGACTTAGAGGATTTGGTGGATGATCTTCATCTATAGGTACATACATTGGATTACCATAGACGGCAGCCGAACTGAGGAATACAATGGATTTTATGTTTAGATCACGTAGTAAACGAAGAATGGTTGCAGTACTAACGATATTGTTTCCAGCATACACATCAGGTCTTTCTAGAGATTCTCCTACATCGATATAAGCTGCTGCATGGACCACTGCCATAGGTCTTGACTTCATGAATAGCTCCTTCAATCTTTCATAGTCTCTAATATCAGCTTTAATAACTTCTAGGCCATACTTCTTAAGCATACGAACTGCATAAGATCGTGCTCTAGAGAAGTTATCAATGCATAGGACTTCGTATCCATGTTCGTATAGATCCCTACATATGTAGCTAGCTATGAATCCAGCAGCACCCGTTACAACTATAGACAATTTCAACACCACATCTATTCAAAATTTCTGGTTCTAACCATATCTTAGTACTGCCCATGTAGCCTAAAGTGTGGTGATACCTTTGATACGTACAGCCGTTATCGGTGTAGGTAGATGGGGTAAAAACATTGTTAGGGTTCTGAGCGAACTTAGACATGAAGGTATTGTAGATCTTATTGCTATCTGTGATATAGACTATGAAAAAGCTCTTGAAATAGCCAAGCAGTATGGGGTACCAAAAGTATTTAGTAGTATTCATGAACTCGTGAATAACGTACGCATCGATGCCGTGCTAATAGCAACACCCATAGATACACTCTATAGGATTTCAAAGCTATGTCTTGAGAATGAAGTACATACCTTTATAGAGAAGCCGGTTGCTGAACACCCTGATCAAGTCCTTGAACTTAAATGCTTAGCTGAAAAACATGGTGTTCATGTTCAGACAGGTTTTATAATGAGATTTAATCCTGTAGTTGAGAAGATAAAAGAGATAATATTCAAAGAGAAAGTACTCTATCTCGTGTTTAGAAGATTATCACGAAGACCGGAACATGTTAGAAAGTATAGCATACTTCTAGATTTAACTGTCCATGATGTAGATTTATGCCTACATCTAGCTAAATGCAATACGTATAGAGTGAAATGGGCTTTTATTGAGAGAAAGGGTATTGACGATGTAGTGTTAGCGTTAATTGATACCGATAAAGCTTCTTGTTTGGTACATACCGATGGACTTTCACTTTCTAAGGTTAGAGAACTAGAGGTAATTGCAGAGAACATATTTGTTCGAGGTAATACCGATAATCTTAGTCTTACAATTAAATACCCCGATGGACGTATAGTTACAGAAACACTTGTATGGGTTGAACCACTAAAAAAAGAATTAAGAGCATTTATAGACTGTATTGATAAAGGATTGTGCAGAGATGTACCTACTCTTGATGATGCATACCATGTACTGAAGATAATCGAAGATATAAAGAGGATCTCGTCAATACGTTAATCTAGCGTTTTAGATACGATAACAATTCTTCAGCCAACATTTTTGCGCCATCAGGATATGTAGGTGGTTTTCTCTTTTTAGCTTCCTCAATGGCATTCTCCAAAGTTTTAGCATTCAGAGTTTTGACTAGAACTGCATTGAGTTTTTTAGCTAAGATCTCTGCATCATGAATACCAGCAGTAAGTCTCCATTCGGGGTTAGGTACTATAACAACAGGTTTACGGTATGTTAAAGCTGCATCAATGACTGTTTTTCCTAGATGTGAAACGACTACACTTGCACGTGCAATCCATCTATTGAATTCTGGATCAAAATCAAAAACAATCCACTTAGGATTCTTTTCTTTGTATTGCTTAGGATCTACTCTTCCAGTTTGGAGAACAACTCTATCATAGTTAAGCTCGGATATAATATCGAATAACTGCTTAAATCCATAAGTACCTCCAGTAACAACGATATAACCCTCATCTCTAATTTCATACTCTGGATATTCATATAGAGGTCCATAGAGTTTTGCATGTTTAAAGAAACTTAGTTGTTCTGGCCATTGAGCTACAGTTACATCTGAAAACATATCCATAATCTTGGTTGCTTTACTAGGTGAAGTCATTCTTACAGAACTCTCAATGTTAAAGATCTTGAACTTCCTAAGTTTTGCAATCAAAGCAGGACATAGACTGTGATTACTTCCAGAACTGACGAAAACTTTGTATTCTTTACCGAGTTCTCCAAATACTTTTAGTGATTGCCATACAGCTTTGGGAATACGAATTAGAAGCCTATATATAGAATCTCTCGGACCTCTTGGCTTTACCACTTCAAAAACACTCTTACTGAATTTCTCTACCTTAACTCTAGACCATGTATCGTTTTGTGGAACTATAAAGGCTATTTCTGATTTACCTACAAGTCTTTGAGCCAGAGCTACAGCATAACCTGTATGACCACCACCACTTGCTGTAATAACGATACCTATGGATAGTCACCTCAATACTTGTATTAGACTGAGTAGCTCTATCAAGACTTTCTATACTTATCATATATACTTTGTACCTACCATCCTTAATAGTAACGATCTTCAATGCCGAGTTCTCTAACTCTATAGAACCACACAGCATCTCTGGATGATTTTCTTTAAGCTCTCTATACCATTTAAGAATTGTACTTTTACCGTATAGAGTAACCACGTACACCTCGTTACTCTTAGACTTTGACATAACATTACAGATAATTTTGAAATTCTTTAAGTTTTTAATCCACCATAGTGTCTTCTGCGGATTTCTAATCCATAGATGTATCCATCTAGCTATGTAGCCAGGAGCAATAATGGGCTTATTATTTGTTATACTCAGATTTGCAACGATTTTTGATGCTGTGTAGAGATCTTGAAGGTAGTCTTTGTCTGCTGGTATGGGAATAAGACCTGTAGGGAATTTACCAAGTGCTTGTGAATAAACTAATAGAAAACTGGGATTGAGTTCATAGGCTAAAGCTGGAAGAAGCAATATCGTGAGGTACATGGCCATAGCTCTTCTGCCATACCTATAAATGCCAATAGCTACAAGTGGGGCTAATAGCGGTATAATGGAGTATAGTAGTCTATACCATGCTGTAGTGTACGTGTAAGGAGTTATCAAAGGTGATAAACCTAGAACCATCAGTAGAACAAGAGTTAATGTATATACTAAGCTACGTCTTAGCTCACTCAATGCTCCAAGAATTGGAGGTATGTATATACTGAAACCTGCTAAGACATAGGATAAAGGTAGGGATGCCCCATAAGCACAGTGAATCGATCTACATGAGGCTATGGTTGGTAAAGCTACACCCAATAAAGGATTAACCCTTATATATTGAGACCAAAGTGTGTACACCATCAATACAGCTATAATCGAATAGACCACGAATGGTATCGACTTGACGAGATCCTTATAGCGTACAACTCTATATATAGCTATCATAACTGCAAGGAATAGACTTATCATTGTACCAATTTCGTGAGATAGTGCAAGAAGAATAAGCAGTATTAACATCTTAACAATTTTTTCACATCGTAAGTTATCGATGTCCCCATGTACAATAGCTATTACGAAAGGCATCAACGCCATACTAAGTAGTTGTCTAAGTAAATCCCAAGAAACTCTCAACACCATTATTGAAAAACACACTACTAAGCCACTAACTAAAGCTACATCATCTCTAAGCTTAAACACTCGTTTACTTAGGAATACCGTCCCCATAACCATGATGCCATAAGCTATGGAGGGAAAGAATTTGAATATCATGAGAGGATCTATGAATAATGCGAAGGGATACAGAATCAAGTCTATAAGAGGTGGAGTGATTCTGGGTACATTAAGCCATAATCGTGGTTTAAAGGGATTAGGATCAACAATAAAATCCTTTAAATGAGCTGCATACTCAATAGTATCCCAACCTAAAGGCCAAGGCCACCAAAGAATTTCTGGAATTAACCGAAATAGAAAACCCATCATGAACGACACAGCATATACATTATTTAGAAACGTCCTTGCACTATGGATTGCTCTACATATAGTAGACAACGCACTCTGTACAGATATGGTATCTATGAAGACATGTGGTGTTGATATAAATTCATGAACAATTGTGGATAGAATTACAAAACAACTACCAATAATAGCGTATAGACTATAAGCTAGAGCTTCATTAAGTACTAAACCACCTCCAAGAATAGGTACTTCAAAAGATGTGTTAAAGAGACAATATAGTGTTGAAGCTAATCTACCAAAAACAACAAATATGAGTCCTATTAGATCTAGGAAAATCGTTGAGAGAATACTGTAGTACCTATAGCGATAAACATTGTTGATACACAGAGAAACTGATAGCAATACGATTAACCATAGAATGTAGTCTAGTCTAACCCTGGTGTAAAGTGATAATCGTGGATTTTTAATATAAGGC
The DNA here is from genome assembly GCA_964619665.1 of uncultured Desulfurococcaceae archaeon. Lineage (GTDB taxonomy): Archaea > Thermoproteota > Thermoprotei_A > Sulfolobales > Ignisphaeraceae > CAZUDD01. The sequence goes on from CAZUDD010000004.1 coordinate 12,391, forward strand.
AATTCAATCAGCACAATGTCTATGAAGATAATTACTAGAAACAATAGAGTAGATGCTAGAACAAGCCTATACTTATCCACATATCTTAGGTAACGTTGAATAGTACTTGAACTCATAATGACTTAGCACCCAAAGCCTTTGTACTACAGTACTGTGATCTATCACATCGTCTAGATATAGCTTACTTAATAGTTACAGTAGTACAGACATAGGTGGTTTACTCCATGATCTTAGAAAAGAGCTTAATACTTTAAGTAATCTTTTAATCAAGGGCTAAGAGATGACCACAATAAAAGAGGATGCTTTAGAGAAAATCTGGTTTGAATCTCTTAGAATCTACGAATCAAGAACTTCTAGATCTAGAGAACTATATGAAAATGCAAAGTCGATATTACCAGGTGGTGTTACATACCATATCAGATTCTACAAGCCTTATCCTGTATTCATTAAGCGTGCTAAAGGGTCTCGTGTATGGGATGTAGATGGAAATGCATACATAGATTTCTGGATGGGTCATGGAGCTCACATACTTGGTCATGCACCAGACGTAGTGATAAGAGAGGTTCAGAAAGTACTAGATATCGGTACACATTTTGGCTATGTAAACGAATTCATGTTTAACTACGCTAAACTATTGACAAGTATTATACCAAACTTCGAAATGGTTAGGTTCTGTAATAGCGGTACTGAAGCGGTTATGTATACAGTGCGTCTTGTTAGAGCCTATACAAAGAGACCATACATTGTGAAGATGGAGGGTGGATGGCATGGAGGTTACGACTCACTACATATTGGGGTAACACCACCATATGATGAACCTGAGTCTCTTGGATTAATCCCAGAAGTTACTAAGTATACCCTGGTTGTTCCATTCAATGATGTTGATATCTTAGAGAAGGTGTTGAAGAAGTATGATGTAGCTGCAATAATCTTAGAACCAGTACTAGGTGCAGGAGGTTGTATTGAACCTAAAGATAATTACCTAAAAGAAGTTCGAAGACTTTCACAGGAACATGATGTTGTACTCGTTTTTGATGAAGTCATCACGGGGTTTAGACTTGCACTTGGTGGTGCACAGCAATACTTTAATGTTGATGCAGATATCGTAGTTCTAGGTAAAATTGTTGGTGGAGGATTTCCAGGAGCTGGTGCTTTTGGTGGAAAAAGAGAAATAATGGAATTGCTAGATCATACAAAGTATCCAAATCCACGAACACGTAGTTTTCACGGTGGAACTTTTACAGGAAATGTTGTTACGATGATTGCCGGATACACAATGATAGATCATCTTCAACGCAATGAAAGTGTATACAACATATTCAATTCGTTATGGAATGGAATTGCCAAGAAGATAGACAAAGTATGTGAAGATCATGATAGAGTATGTTGGGTTACAGGTACTGGAAGTATGATAGGTATACACTTCACGAGAAGACGGCCCGAGAACGCAAGAATCGCGATGACTGAACGCGTTAGTAACAGAGTCTACGAGGTACTACACATGTACATGAGAACAAAAGGTATTCTCTACATGACTGAGCATATGACGCATTTACTACCTTCAATGGTTCATACAGAGAAAGAGGCTGAGATGTTTATCGAGAACTTTGTTGAATTCCTTGATAAGATAACAGATATCAAGAGGTAGTCATTAACAACTCTATCTCATTATTCTACTACATGTTGTTGGATTGAGTTTTTCGCCTATAATCTTTTTCTCTTTTGCAAACACATCTATTACTTTTACAATCTGTTTACAGGTTTCAATCATAGCTTCATATGTGTAGCCAGCTATATGAGGAGTTAATACAACGTTTTCGAGTTTTGTGAGTTCATGATCTTTTGGAAGAGGTTCTGGCTCAAATACGTCTAGTCCTGCTCCTGCTATCCAACCTTCTCTTAAAGCTTTAACAAGAGCATTAGTATCAATAACAGCACCACGACTAACATTGATTATGGCTGAGCTATGCTTCATTCTCTTCAGAAGTTTCTCATTTATGAAGTGATGTGTTTCCTTTGAATATGAAAGAGATACTATAACGATATCAGCTTTCTCGAATAGTTCCTCTAGATTCGAGTACTCGATACCTAACTCCGATTCAATACTATACTTTCTATTTCTACTCCAATAAATAACTCGAGCATTGAGAGCTTTGAAGAGTTTTGCAATGTATGTACCTAGCTTGCCTAGACCAACAATACCTACAACTTTACCTTTTAACGACGTTGAGAGAAGCTTACGTGGTGCTGGACCTTCAGACCATAATCCTGATCTTATGTATTTATCACCTATAACAACTTTTCTTAGAAGTGCTAAGGTCAATGCTAAAGCATGTTCAGCAGCTGCTTCATCTATAGCATCAGCACATCTCACAACACATACACCATGCTTATCACATGCACTTAAATCAATGTTTTCGTATCCAGCTCCATAGAGAACAATCAGTTTGAGGTTATTGCCACATCTAAGAATAGAGTTGTTCACCACATGATAAGGAGCTACAACAAGTACATCTGCATCACACAATTCATTGCATAACCATTCATAGGGTGGATATCGACCTCCAAAAACATGAACTTTATAGCCACGATCAATAATTTCTTTGAGGCAGCTTCTAGGAATCTTCATCGATATTACTATCTTCAAAAGTAGTTCACCAGACTACACCTCTCGATAATAGGGTTATTCAACATAAAGTATAATGTGTACAACAACAGGTAACGATTCCTATAATAGACTGGGGGACGGTGTATTCAATAGATGGATATCCTCAATACATAGTTCCGATAAGAACACACTGACTAGCATTATCAAAAGCCAATAAGGCTTTTTCCTTTCCTAGACTTGACGTACTTTCGAGCACCTTTACAGCATCTATGTCTATGATATGGATACCTACAGACACAAGCTTCTTTTAGACCTAGACTTTTTGTAGATGTCAATATAATGTTGCATGGCTTCTCTTTGGATGCTGTGATTACACTATGATGATATACACGGATAAACATTAGAATGCTTAGAAGCTACAACTAAGGCTTTCCAAACTAAGAAGTTCACTTATAAACATAAGACCTCAATAATCCTTGAGAACAAACATTGATAAGGATGTGATCCTCTGTTTCGATATGTTATGCTTAGAATCTCTTCAATACTTTTAAAACCATAATTATGATTACAATAACTGTAGCTGGTACTGCTCCTAAACTAATTACCTTGAGGGGTACATTAAGACAGATTGTTTTTAGCGTTATCTCTACTTCGGCCAGCCCAGATGTCTTAGACATGATTATTTCCAATACTTTCTCTGAGCCATTCCTCGTTAATCTATAGTCTAGTACATCACCTTTTACGTTATCAAGTTGAAGTTCACTACTAAAAAGTACTAGTATCCTTGCTGGAGTCTCATTCGCTATTATTTTTATGCCGTTAGGGATTGTTCCTATAGATAAAATAGTGCTATTGCTTACCACACTTAGACTATACTTTCTACCGCAAACACTAACTTCAATTGATGTACATGAGTCACTATAGACGGTGTGAAGGAATATAGCCATAACTAGTAAAATGAGCATCTGTATTAAGATACGAGGTAGGATACTACTTACAGCTTTCCTAATCATAATCACCAAATTATCGCTTTATTCAGGGAACTAAATATCTTCATACCTTTATTACCCTATTGCATATAGTACAACACGAGGCTACGATTAGTTTATAGCCACTCCATCTTGTAGTAGAGGTTAATAATTATACTTTGCTCACTATATAGAATAGTGCTCCAGAAATAGACTTTATAATCCATGAGTGCTATGTAGGCTTAGGGATTCATAGTGGGTACTTCAATTAGTAAAGTATTCATGGTCATAGGAGTTCTTCTAGTTCTTACTGGCTTACTAGTAATGGTGTTAAAGAACGTAGAAGTAAGCTATGATATAACACATATATCAATTCCACATTATGATTTCAAATATTATGGACCTGGAAACTATACTGAGACACGCTACGAACGTCTAGAACTCTGCAGAATACACGACGTTCAAATATCCTCAAACCATTCTACGGAAATAAATTGCTCGGATGTAGGTTCTCTAAATGAAAAACTTGGTGGTTATATACGATGCAATTTCTCAAGTGATGTAATACTGTTTGTGCATGCTTATTCTTTAAACAATGAGCCCTTCAACCTGAAAATATCTTTGTATGGATGTAAAAGCAAAGTGTGTGAATTAATAATAGATTTTGCGGCAAAATCCAAGTCAAACATAGGAGTTGTTGAGGGAGAGTACACTATAAGGAAACTAGTTGTGCCATATAGTGTTCAAGTTGAGCAGGGATTAAAACTAGACTACAGTTACTTTAAGTTAATTCTTGAGACAGATAAAGCTGCTACTGTAAAAGAGCTAAGAATATTCATCCCAGCTATATGCAGCTTACTACGCGAAACAGACTATCCTATATTGAAGGTTGATACCAGGACAGAATACTACACTATAACGAGTATTAACAAAATAGATGTATCGGGATTAGTAATAGGCTCTACACTTAGCATAATCGGCCTGGCAATGATGATAGGAGGAGTGTACTTAGGGTATCAAGAGAAAAAGGGTTAGTCTGGTAAAAAAGAAAATGTCTATGCACTAAGAATTAGTCTTAACCGTATACACAACAGGCGCCAAGCTGTCATGAGGTTATGGGTTTAACTAGCATCAGCCATTTTGTAGATCAGCGCTCTTGGAAGACCAATACCTTTACCTTATCCTTCCTTCGTATCCCTTAACTAATCAATGATATCATTTGTTTGTAATGAACCCTATAGTTCTAAGAGAGATTTGTGTATTGAGAATCTACATAGGCTATGAATGTGTTTGCATGGAGTATGATTGTAACATTCCCTGTATAGCAGCATTCTATAGGGTATAGACCTAATTGAACCAGCTTATTTGCATGTTACACATTATTTGTGAACTAACCCCTAATAGTAGTATAGCGCTTCAAATAGGGTAAGGAAATAAGGATGATAAAGAGTTGAATGGTATTTTAGAGATGTTATAGATGTGAAATTGAGAGTGTTCTAAACTTCATGACTATAAATAGCCATGACTTTAACGATATCGGCTTTATCATCATATCTGCAGAGAATAAGTGGAACAATTGAAGAAGAGGCTTTTGAGAAATCTGGAGAGCTTCTATGAAGAGCCTTAGATATCCACGGTAAGTCGCTAATGAAGTTGTAGATATAGTGAGAGAACACATTAACTATGCTAATTATATGAAGAGAATTAGAAAACACCATTCTCTTGAATCTACATATCTTCACAACACAATTATCGAAGTCTCCATAGAATAATGCATCTATGTAACTAAAGCTTGAGGCTATTATGATATATGCAACTCACTATCTCTATGTAAAGCTTATCATAGAGCTTGATAACTCGCGACATGTCCTCATAGGCTCTAGCTAGACTATGTCTTTGCTAAATAGGGTGGTCCTGAAGGTATGAAAGCTCGTCAAGGATACAATACCATGTGTAGTAATAGTATCCGTGTGGCGGGCCCGCCGGGATTTGAACCCGGGACCTCCGGCTCCGAAGGCCGGCGCTCTATCCAAGCTGAGCTACGGGCCCAAGGCTTCACCTCGGTCTCTAAACTCAATCTCTGCAGTATGAGTTTGTAAAGCTTTTTTGCTTTTTCAAGACCAAGCCTTTTCTCGCCATTCTTTAGATACCTCAACATTCTATCACTTATACCCAGCTCTGAACACTTGATACATTGAGCTTGCTTCTTAGTTGAATCATAATACAAAGATGTGGACAATGCTATAGTAAACGACAACCATAGTATACGCTTAAGGTGATGTCGCCATGCATTCCTCCTAATAATGCATTATCAAAACATCCCTCCACGATTGTCATGACCATAATGGTATTGACATGAGATAAATAAAGCGATAGCTAAGGCGATCTGATTCTATCAAATTCAATGATTGTTAGTCTATGCTTTAGTAAGAGTCTAAAGTCTAATGAGGTTACCGAACTGTAAGTGCAAGAATATTGAACAATCATTAGAACCTGGCGCCACACTATCTATTTATTGAACTTCTTTATAGTGTGAGAATCAATAGCATACTGTGCATCGTTGATGTATATACACAGTGTATACACAAACTATGTGATTTGAAATCATAGTTATCGATATAATTGAGTTAGAAATCAAATGAGCTCTACATTTCAGCTTTTAAAGCTTGATAGTGTGTATCTCTGAGCTGGGTTTATGACAAGGAAAAAGAGTACGGATTGTGTTCGGTGTAGGATATGGTAGAAGTTCATGAATTAATATCGCTTACATCAAATCCTATGGGTTTAGCGATTGTACTAGGAATGTTTGCTGGTATCCTAGCTATACTCTACGTAGTATATTCTATAGTTAATATATTGAAGAAGCCTATAC
>CAZUDD010000005.1:0-17280 GCA_964619665.1 uncultured Desulfurococcaceae archaeon
GTGTAGAAGTGCTATATGTTATCCACCTTACTATGCTGTTATGTGTAGTGCTAGAATTAGAGAATTGAAGGAACTAGGCATTATCAATATACTGAGTTTTGGTACTAATAGAATTGGTGAAATAAATGTTGTTGGAAAAGGTCATGCAGCTGTAGTTGTTTTAGCAGAGCACAGAGATTATGGTATAGTTGCTTTAAAGATTAGGAGATTCGATTCAAAGAGATTTAGTTTGGTTCCAGAAGCTGAACTGTTAAAGAAATGTGAAGATCTTGGTGTAGCTCCTAGAGTATACCAATACACTGATGATGTTATAGTTAGAGAGTTTATCGATGGATCTACATTAAAAGAATTCATACTTAAACATCTTAGTGATAGAGATCTATTAAGGCAGTTATTTAAACATTTACTACTAGCAGCGTTTAAACTTGATAGTATTGGAGTTGAACTTCAAGAGATATCTAATCCACTAACACAAGTAGTGATAGAGTGTGATAATCCATCTAGACCTGTATTCATAGATTTTGAAAGTGCTCGTGAAGCTAAGTTACCAAGTAATGTAACAAGCATTATGGGTTTCATAATCGGTAGAAGTATTCAGGGTACGCCTATTCGTCAAATATTAACGTTATCAGATAACACTATTTCAAAACTGAAAGAATATGCTAGAATGTATAAACGTGAACAGACTCTAGAATCTCGTAAACAATTTGTTGAAGAAATGATAAATCTCATCTAAATACTTTTCTGAATCTCTCCATAATACACGATAGTGTGTATGGTAGTACAGCCATTATCGACATTAACATGAAATAGAATAAAGGTATAAACATTGTGTTTTTAACAATGTCTAGTACTATCTTCATCAAACCCATAGTTATGAACACGAATACAAAGACTAAGGTCTTACACTTTACCTTAAGATAACATTCTCTTTCTCGGAGTTTGTTACTATATAATAGGAATAGAGGTATCGACATTATCGAGCCTAAGATCTTAAGAAATACAATATCTTTATAGAGTAGGTATCCTGTAGTAGATAGGCATACGAGTATGAGGACTATAGCTATACATACATGGGTTTTAGTCATTGTATCTAGTTCTTGAAGTATTACGATGTTAAGGCTATGGTTAATCCGAATACAAATCCTCCCACAACATCTCGAATATAGTGTACTCCTAACATTACTCTAGATGTAGAGACACTGATAATCATTGTTGCTACTAAAATCCAGAGAAGAGTTTTCATCTTGGTATCCAATCTAAATTTCTTCATCGCTATCCATAGCAATAGACTCCAAATAGTTGTTGTGAGTTGGGCATGACCACTTGGAAATCCATAGCTTTGAACTGGTACTACTTGATAAGCCGTTGATGGTCTTGGAAGTGCATAGAGATGTTTAAGGATTATGTTTATGGAAGCAGATGTTAGAAGAGATGTTACCAAGATATATCCAAAGTAGGGATCTAAGAATACGTATATAGCCATTGATATAACTAGATGCGTCCTTTCATCACCTAGGTACGATAATAAGATCCAGAATCTGTAATCCGATATAAATATGGCGAGTAGTAACATGAATAGCAATACCATTACCAAGGTCGGTACTGAGAGCAGGAGATAGGGGATTCTCTTACTATCCATCATCAGTAAATCTAGTTGTAGAAGTGGTAGAAATAGTGTGGGAGCCGACCGGGGTCTAGTGTTCTATACTTAGCCTCGAGATATCCTGGGCCCGGTCGGCCCCAACATAATGTTTAGGGTTTCAGTTTATTAATGTTGAAGAAGATAGGTTATTTGATGATGAGGCTTACAAGGGGTGATAGATGATCGGTGAACCCGCGGCTGAACAGAATTGTATAGGTGTTGGTGTTTAGTATGAATGAGTGTGTTGAGAGAATGTTAAAGTATGTTAAAGAGTATGGTACTCCACTGACACTCGATGTATTGAGATCTATAGCATCTCTATGTAGTGTTGATGTCTATGAGCTATGGTATAGGTTGACCTCTAGCTATACACAGCAGGAGAGGTACTCTGAAACTACTTCAACTACTCCTAAAACTGTTGAACGTCGAGGTTTATGTTGGAAGTGTCCTGCATGTGGTAAAGAGTTTCAGGATGTCAAGACATTAGTAAGCCATATCCTCTACTTCGTTCGTCAAAGAGATCGAGCTCATCTACAGGTCTATCGAGATATTAAACGTAAGGTTGAATCAACAGGTAAGACTTTTACCGAGATTGTAATGTCTGACTATCGCTGTTGACTTTTCATTAACTTCATTATCAGTTTAGGTCTATCTGTTATCACCATATCTATATTATAGTCCTTAATTCTCTTGAATGCTTCAACACTATTCACAGTCCAAGCAGCAACTATATATCCATGCTTCTTCAACTCATCAACATCATCTTTCTCTATACAGTCATATCTTACCGATACACCATCCAAATCAGTACCTTCAACTATCCGTAGAAGTTTCAATGTTAAGAGTTTAACACTAATATTTCCTTGGAGAGCTATTATCTCAGGATATTCCCGTTTAAACTTAACTAGGCTTCTCTGATCATGACATGTAAAGTAGAGTCTTCCTCTATACCCATGTTCATCAAGTACCTTCATTATCTTAGAGAATACCTTTGGGTCTTTAACATCTATAAAGAGTTCGGCTCTACCATTGACTATCTCAATAATTTTTTCTATAGGTGTAGGAATCAGAGAATCTCCCATGAATAGTGCTGAGTACGTTAAGGGTAATAGTTTTAAGGGTATATCACCATCTATACCATGATGAGCTACTATTCTCTCTTTATGAATTCTTACATCGATTTCTATTATAGGTACGCCAAGTTTTATAAAGCTACGTAGTTTTCTAAGACTGTTAGCTTCATGACCAACTACTATCAAAATCTCAAACCTTAACTACTCTTATTTTTTAACTGCTAATCCAACAGCTTCACTAATCTTTTTAATTCCTATAGATTTAAGCCATACCTTTAATCCATTTAGAATCTCATTAACAATTTCTCGACCTTTCAATGCAAGTTCAGAACCAATTTGAATAGCTTTTGCACCTGCAACTATGAATTCAGCAGCACTTCTCCAATCATATACACCTCCGCATCCAAAGATATCTATCTCAAACTCCTTGTATACTTCGTATATAGCTCGAACAGCTATAGGATGTATAGGTTTTCCTGAAAGACCACCAACAATGTTTGAAAGGACTGGTTTACAGCTATAGACATCTATGTACATAGCGCGTATAGTGTTGATTAGCGTTAATCCCTTAACACCAGCTTCAATAGCCTTTGAAGCTAGATCAACTAGATTATCAAAAATACCTAGCTTAGCTATAACAGGTATAGTTACAGTGCTAACTACATTCTTTATCAACTTGTACGCTAATCCTGTATTTCGTGCTAGCTCTAGTCCATGACCTTCAACATGTGGACAACTCAGATTTAACTCTATAGCATTAGCACCACATTTTTCAGCTTCTTGAGCTACCTCAATGAATTCTCTATCGGATGTACCCCCTATACTCACTATTATCGGTTTACGAAGTTCTCTAGCTGTATTCACGAGTTGACAAACACATTTAGCTCCTGGATTTGCAAGACCTACTGCGTTAAGATAACCACCGCTAGGTAGCTCTATAACTATTGGTGTTTCAAATCCTTCTCTAGGTTCAAAAGTTATTGTCTTTGTAACTATATAGGATAAACCATAGCTAGCTAATCGCCTAATATGTTCTGGTCTATACCCTAGAATACCACTTGCATTACCTAGAGGATGCTCTAGTTTTAATCCACAAATCTCTATACTCAATTCAGTACTCATAACAAATTCCCATTACGGCCTTGAACTACTATCATGTATCTAGACTCTTATTAACTATTTAGTTCAGCTCCATAGTTTAGTGCTTAGGCTATAGATAACTTTAATCATTGAGAGTAAAGTGATGTATATGTGTAGACCTTTAAAAGCTTTAATTATTGGGAACTTAACTATAGACATAGTTGATGGTAGTACAAGGCTAGGTGGGCCTGGTCTCTATGGAGGTATAGCTCTTAGACAACTAGGAGATGAAGTCTATGTCTATTCATCGATTAGTCGAGAATACCTAGATAAAGTAAAAAGAGCTCTGGATACCCATAAGATAAATCTTGTAGGGTCTGAGTGTAGTTCAATGCCTACGTTCATAATACGTGGAGGTAAAGTACGTGGTCTTGAAAAACAGGGTTGTAGTATTGATGTTGATAATGTTGTACAGATAATCGATACAATAAAACCTGATATCATAATATTGTCTCCAGTACTTGGTGAAATAGATGTTAATACCATCAGCAAGATATCTATTCATGCACATAGAAGCAATGTTAAGGTAGTTTCACTAGATATTCAAGGTCTAGTTCGTAGACTAATTGATAACACTATAGTATGTTCTTGGAGTGATGATATATGGCATGTTCTACAATATGTTGATGTAGTTCATGGTAATATTCAGGAATTCTGTTTTTCAGATAATGAAAAGAACATACTTAGAATAGCATTCAATGAGTTGAAAATGCGTAGATCTAGCTCTACACTACTTCTAAGTTTAGATAGATATGGTTGTTATCTTGTCAACTATGTCGAAAACAAAATTCTACATGTCCCTGCTCCACCAGTAAATGTTGTTGATGATGTAGGTGCAGGAGATGTTATGACAGCTGTTACAAGCCACTATATAGCTAAAGGCTTCGATATCATCAATGCCACAGTACGTGGTGTTATAGCTGCATCGCTAAAGGTTGAGAATGCACATAGAGATAGATGGTTCGATAATGATGTGATAGAGAGACTGTCACCTAATATACTTAAGAGTATAAGGATATTGAATCTGCAAAAATCATTCTAGCAATATGGTATGAGCAAAACCTCTGTTTCCTCTACACGATATAAATGCTTCAACACATGCATCAATGCATTTAATAACATCGTTACTTCTACATCTATATAGATGTGTCTTGCTATGCTTATCACTACATCCAAATTTAGGCCATGCAATAGAAAATAATGGACTATATTCAAGGATTCTGGATATACATTCCTCAAGGCTTTTCTCTATGAATGTATATGCTATGGCTACAACCTTTGAAAAACTTTTAGATGTGATATAGTCTATATGCCATCGAATCTTTTTCTCTTTATTGATATGGCGTAGTATTCTAGACTTCAAACCTCCATAACCACATGCACTGCCAATATATACATATAATCCTGGTTCTAGCATTACCATTCCAAGGGATCCCACGTTATCTCTGAATACCTTATCTATCCTTAACAAGATTACATATGTTCCTTTTGTTGAAGGTATTACCTTACTTAAGTCTCTGTATGCCATGATTAGACTATACATTAATAGCTCAGAATACAGATAAGGATTCTTGTGTAATGTATGCCAGTGCGCTTATCAGAACTTGTATATGCTGTTGATAGAATAGCTGAAACTCTACGAAGTATAAGAGTTGTAGCTAGAAAATCCCATACATTCTCGAAGTCTATTGGTAGATTCAACATGGTTATTCCACACACAATAGTTCCTATAGCGTTTGAAAAGGAAGGAGATTTCATTGATAGAGCTTCGATACTTGAAGATACCTCAATATATATTCATGAAGATGGTGCAATACTTTTAAGTGCTGTTCTAGGAGTAGAATCTACATCAATTGTTAACTCTATGAATTTACTAGACTTAAGTAGATCAACTAATGCAACAGCTATTAGATTTGATGAAGTTGATGATGTTATACTAGCAATTTTAGCATCATCAATTGTGTTAAAGTATCCTTCTCTTGCACAGAGTAAAAGAATTGCAAAGGTATTACCAAGCAATATAAGAATATATTTCGAGAAAGCAGTAGATGTCTCAACATCTAATCTTAGAGGTAGTCTAAGAGATATAGCCTATGTAGTTATGAAGGAGATTTCAGCCTATACTAAAGGCAAAACTACAAAGAAAATGCTTGAATTGAGGATATGGAAATCCAGTAAGAAGGATATTGATGAACCTATAGAGATTAGCTATGTTAAAGGTTTTGGTGGTGGCTACTTTAGAATAAGATTTCTAGGTGGTGAAGCAAACCTTAGAATTCATACTAGTATTGGTGCTGAAACAATACTTCCAAAGTTCATATCGTACTCTATACTAGATGATATTGAAAGAAATATTAGGTTAACACTCGAGATTTTGATTAGAGCCTTGAATACCCTTAAACCAGAACCTAGATAAAAAGCATAAAACATTAATTACCTTTGCTTAGTTCTCTTCTTCCATTAGTTAGCGCTATACCAACTCTAACAATTGGTGGATCTATAAATATGATTAATCTCTTAATACCATAATCTATCGAGATTTCTATTGGCTTACTCGCATCAATGCCATTTGATGCTAATCCGGCTATTGCTATGAGGTCTCTTACTAGAGTCCAATCAACTGTTTTACCGATATAATCAAGCAGTTCTCCTTCGAGAGTATATATGGTTACTCCTTCATATAGTTGATATTCCATAGTTTTCATCCATTTCTGATTATATTGAGAAGATTACTATTTAAACAGCAACTCATTAGACATTGTGTTTCTAGCTTAACTCAACGGTATTGTTACCTAGGATTAATTTTTCAGGTATCAACAGATTCTCTATATAGGCCTTCACTATTTGTCTTGCATTTCTAAAACTCATTGCCTTATTCATCCTTGTAATAAGTATGTGTGCTTTTGATCCAAGACCTATAGTTTTTCTAGCTCTACGAACCAACGATATTGTTGCTATGTTGAATGCCTTGAGTTCGTCAAAATGAGTATCCCAGTAACTATATCTGTACATATAGATTAAAGCCATTAGTTCTCTCTTTAGAGATGTGTATATATCTGTACCTATACCAATATGCTGATCCAGCATCAATTCCTTTATAGGTGTAAAGCTTCCACATACATTTAATAATGTTGCTTGAGGTGTGACAACAACAAATGAATTGTGTTTTTTAATAGCATCAAGTTCCCAATTAGTTATCCAATAGCCGTGAACAACTACGATTTTATGTGATAACAATTCATTCCTATAAAACCACTCTATGGGGAATACTGAGAACCTTTTCCTGAAAGTAAATACTATTTTTCTAGAACCTAGATGAATAAAAGCTAAGTCATAATCGAGAGATTCTAGAATTTGTTTAAGTTCACGAAGACCTTCTAATGAGATATCTGGATCAAAAACTATGTTAAGAACTTTAACTATGGATTTATAACTTGGTTTATAGTCGATAGGGGGTATAAGTTCTACTCCATGATGAACTATCGCTATAGATCCAGAATAAATCATTATTCCAGTTTTTGCCAGCTCTTCAATTCTTGAAATATCAATAGGTGCAAAGAGAGCTATTTCATCAATACCTTCCTTAACCATTATCTCAATAATATCCTTCAGATCTTCGTTAGAAAAATCTTTAGTGCGATACAACTTTAAGAGGTTTAGCTCTACATCATCACAATTCTTATCTATGAATTCATCAGTGGATACTATATGCAAATGTAGATTCGATAATGTTGGCAGCAAAACTCTATGTCTACAATCTAAAACCTCTGTATTGCTATACGTACATCTTAGATCATAACCAAGGTCTTTTACAATACCGTCATCATCTATAACTATATCAACATCTCTATATAGATCTTCACCGGTATAGACGTAGCTACATCCTTTGAGTAATAACATGTGCTAACACCATGAATACTTAAATCTCTATACAATAACTATGTATTTCTCTATCTCCTTACTTTCGATCCAGTCTACATCATCTAAAGGAGCTTTCAGTGCTGCTGCGTAGATATTGCCATAATATCCCTTCATAGAGAATAGCGTTAAAACTCTTTTATCGTGGTTAAGTCTGTATCCTGTTACAACAGGTTCATGACCACGAATGATGAGTTTGACATTCAGTTTCTCAATAGTTGTTTTAGTTATGGTAGGACCCCATAGCTTTCCTGCACCTCTAATCATGTTGGGAAGATAGTCCTCTATATCATCACTAGGATCACTCCAAAGAATATCCTCTATAGCTTCATTATCATTCCTGACATCAAGTATAGTTTCTGGATCGCTATATCTTAATACCCTATTGATTGGTGGTCCTCCATGTAATGCTAATACTTTTCCAGGAAGGTATAGTGCTAAAGGTAGGTTTTCGAATATGGATAGAGATAGCTCATAGAGTTCCCTACCCTTATCAAATCCAAATCTCTCCATAAGTATCTCTGGGTAGTCGTGAGGTGATGGTAGTAGCCAGCGTGGAGGTTCGTGATTTCCACGTAACATCACTATCCTATCATTCCATTCATTCTTTAACAATGCTAGAAATGCTAGTACCTCGATTTGCTGAGGTCCTCTATCGATGTAATCACCTAGAAATACGATTATAGCTCCATTAACAAGCTCCTCATAGAGACTTACTGTATCTAGTAGTGTTAAGAGTGTATCGAAATCTCCGTGGACATCCCCTATGAATATCGCTTTATCAACTCTATACTTCTTTGTATAAGGCTTTTGAGACCTTAATCTATGTTCAAACTCAACTGTATACAATAAGTCTGTAAGTATCTGCTTGAATTTATCGTAGCTTACTGCTATTTCTAGTGCTTCCCTACTTAGTCTTGAGATGTAGTTACTCTTGATATCCTGGCCCATATCCCTAACCCAATCTCTCTGTAGAATCTAGCTTTGACTCTACACTAGAAAAAGTTGTTCAGCCCTAGCAAACTTCATCACGAGAATCAGATGGGATCCGGCTTCTTCATCTCTCTACATATGGTAATACAGATCTACTCTCCTTCACTCCACTCATATCCACAAGAAGGACATCTATAGAGTTTTACAACGACATCAGAGCTTTCAGCACTCGAGATAGCTCTTCTCCAATAGTAAACACCTTTATGTTTACATCTAGGGCAAGACACAGAATCATCGTATAGGGCTCCTATGGGCAAGTTCAACTCTATATTATGTGAGGACTTAGCCGATGCGGTTATGAGTACAGTACTCTTCCTCATAAAGCCTTGCTCAGTTTTAGAAGCCTCTTTAACATAACCACACCGTGGACATTTAAGGATGCCACCTTGTGCTATCATTATGGATCCACATCGAGGACAAAACGTGGTACAACACCTCTTTATCGAGGGGATCACAGATTTCTGTGCACATAATGTACTATCGTCGCCGCAACTTTATCTCTTAATAAGCCTTCGCAAGCTTTTTTGTACTTGTGTAATCTAATACTTGGGATACAGGTATGTTTATTCGAGATATAGTTGATGGATTTACGATAATCATACTCTCTATGGTTATTGGCTTCATACTGATTCTGCTAGGTATAGTATTGATGGTCGTCCATTCTATGAGATACCGTGGTGAAGAAAGAGTTAAAAGTGAAATGGGTGGTGTGGTTTTAATAGGACCCTTACCAATTGTATTCGGTACCAGTGAAAGAATTGCACGAATTACAATCCTATTAGCTATAGCATTGATGGCTCTAGTAATAATCATAATGTTCTTAATACCCTATATCCTTAGTATTCGCTAAGGAGCAGGAATTCCGTGTTGTATTGGTTGATACAATGTTAAGAACGCTTAGTCTAGGTATGATATTGATATTTCTAGGTATAGCAGTGATAGTTATAGGTTCTCTTATAGGGATATTAGTATCTATTCAGAGAAGTATTTCTGTACCTCAAAACGTTACAAATGTATCTGAAGAGAAAGTGGAAGGAGGAGCTTGTATAGTGATATTCTTTATACCTATATGCTTTGGTACTTCAGCCTCAATCACATTAGTATCTATGGTAATAACAGCTATAGCTTTAGTAATCGTGGCACTGCTTATATACATAGCGATTAGATGGTGGTTAAGACCTATAGTTAGAGAATCCATTTTTAGAGAGCGTGGAGAAAGTGAAGCGTATAGTAGTTGACCTAGATACCTCGATGTTTAACAATATAGAGTGTTATTGCTAGATAAGTCTTTGCATCGATAACATCCTGAGATTCAAGTAACTTCAATGCATCATCTATGTTAAGCTCCATAACCTCTATGAGCTCATATCTTTCCGGTTTTCTACCGATATACTCGAGATCCTTAGCTATGTACAGATGTAGAACTTCATTACTATAACCAGGAGTTAAGTATAGAGAGCATAATTTTATCAAGGTTTTAGGTCTATAGCCGATTTCTTCAACAAGTTCTCTCTTAATACATTCTTCAGGAGTTTCGTTAGGTTCTAACTTACCTGCGGGAATCTCGATAATCCATCTGTTTATTGCAGGTCTAAACTGTTTTATCAATACAATTCTATTGTTGTCTTTTATAGGTAAAGCTGCAACTGCCTCACCAAATTCAACAACTTCTCTAAAAACTATATCGCTATCAATTTTCAACTGTAGTTTCTTCAATGATACTCTACGTCCTCTATAAACGTAGTCCTCTCTTAAGATCTCGATATAGGTTGAAGTCATATCTATCACTATTTATAAACTTAGTTTTCATTGTGTTTAGTCGATGATGAAGGGCTGCAGCCACTGAATACATGATGTGTTCCAGGCCTTCACTGATAACTACTTGTAGAATAGTATGGATGCATATCCTACAACCATACTTTCATCATGTGTTAATTCGCCAGAGTTATAGTACATTAAGAGTTTTGTCTTTGCGTTAACTATTTTTGCATACTCCATAGTTATTGCGATAGCTCCAATCCCACATATTGTTGAATTGAATTTCTTGACTAGGTTTAGGAAACCAGATGTATCAAGCTTTAATATCTTGTCTATGAACTGCATATCGAGATCTCTAACATTCTTAGATACGTTTTCTGTGTATAGTACGTATCCATAATATTCACCGTGATGTGTGAAATCTGATGAAGCTATGAGAAGTACTGCTCTATGAAGTTTTGTAGCAACATCGACTAGTGCTTTAGCGCATTCACTAGCCATTCTGTAGTCGATTTCTTTTACAACTATGGGAACTAATCTGAATTCTTTTATTGTGTATTGAAGAAATGGTAGTTGTACTTCAACACTATGCTCTCTATAGTGTGCTAATTCATTTTCTTCAATTGTTGGATACTCTCTAAGCAATTCGTTTATGAATTCTTCATCTATATCTATTGTTCCTAATGGTGTTGTCCATATAAACGTTCTACATGTTGTTATAGCACCTCCATATCCAGTGTGGTTTGTGCCTATGACTATGACTGTATCTACATGATCTACATTCTCTCCAATCTCTTTATATAGATGGGCAGCACATGCACCAGAATATTCGTAACCTGCATGTGGTGCTATTCCACCAACAACAGTATATCTATGGATCTTCTCCTTAGGAATACTTCCTGGTCCAAATCTCTTATCCTGAAAACATTTCTCAATTTCTCTAAGGAGACTTTGTTTATCCAATGGATAGAAACCCCAGAGTCCAGCTTGAGGACTTCTAACCCTCTTCAATACGGAACACCACCATATTACAACTCTATATTGTTGAGCTATAACATCATATCCTTTATCCTTAAATATCTTTATCGAGTTGTTACTACGAGAGGAGTAGTGGTATATAGTACGGTGAGTAGGTGAAGAGATACGTATCTTGGATTAGTATTACTAGTTGATGAAAATAGAGATCTAGGTAATATTGTGAGTAAGTACTATGCGAGCTTAGCTAATGAGAATGTATCAGGTATAAGGATATACATACTATCATGTTCTCCTCTAGCTCAGATCATTTCTTCAATAAAACACCTATTGTTATCGAATATAGCTTTTGGGATTGAGATCTATAGATTCGACTATAATGAGATAGATAGATTTGCTCGACAACTAGAGAAAGATCTTGTATTAGGAAAACTTAAGAAGGTAGTTGTAGTTGCATTGTCTAAGAATGGATTTCTAAAGAATGTTATTTCGAGAATTACGCATTTATTTGAGATTCTAGGGATAAGTTATAGTGTTGAAGAGTTGAGGTGATTTTAAGTGCCAAGATACGACTTCATAATAACTGTTGACAGAACTCTTATGACTGATCACCATGGTAAAGAGTTTCTAGGATTTATGACTACAAGTCCAGCTATAGGTGTTCCAGAATGGTTGTGGATGTGGATAGCAGCACCAAAACCTAAAGTAGATAGTGAAGGTAGACCTCTCGTAGCACCTTATGGCTTAAGAAAAATCGAAGCCGCACTACTAGATGCAGGTTTTAGTGCTGCTATAATCGATCCAGATCATCTCGATAAACATCTCAAGAATGCTAAAGCTCTCTTAATAGGACATCACGATTATTTTGCTTTTGCTGCACCAAGCAATGTTTGGTGGGCTGTTACAAAACGTGAACCAGTAAATAGAAAGTACTTCATGAAGCTTATGCAAAGTGATACTATTAAGAAGTTCAAGAAACATGGTGGTAAAATAGTAGTTGGAGGTCCAGCTGCTTGGCAATGGCTTCATGTCGAAGACCTCTGGGAAGAATGGGGTATAGACACAGTTATTGATGGTGAAGCTGAGAAAGTAATCGTTGATATAGCTCAGAAAATTCTTGACGATGAACCTCTACCTAAATATGTCTTTGTATCTCCAAGAGATTCACCTAGAATTGAAGAGATCCCAATCATCAAAGGTGCAAGTGTTAATGGTCTTATAGAGATTATGAGGGGTTGTCCAAGAGGATGTAGATTTTGTAGTGTTACTCTCAGACCACTCAGGTACATACCTCTCGATGTGATAGAGAAAGAGATCAAGGTCAATAAACGTTTTGGTATTGACCATGTACTACTACACTCAGAGGATGTACTACTATATGGTGCAGATGGTGTTAGACCTAGAAAGGATGCTTTAATGAAACTTCATAGAGTAGCTCTAAGATATGCTAAATCATTGGGATGGGCTCATGTTAGTCTAGCTGCGGTGGTCTATGCAGAAACACATGGTAAGATAGTTAGCGAATTGACTGAGTTGATATATACTTCAACAGGACAACGTTTTATTGGAGTACAAACAGGGATTGAAACAGGTTCTCCACGTTTAGCAAAGATCATAATGCCTGCAAAAGCAGCACCATATAAACCAGAAGAATGGCCAGACATAGTTGAGCAAGCATTTGGTATAATGAAAGACTGTAACATAGTTCCTGCTGCAACATTGATACTGAATCTACCTGAAGAAACTGCAGACGATGTTCAGAAAACAGCTGAACTACTAGATAGACTAAAGAGTTATCCAAGTCTCATAGTACCAATGTACTTTGTACCAATGGGTGTTTTAAAGAATAGAGAGGAACTTCTGAGATTTAGAATTAAACCAGAACATGTTGAAGTTATGTGGAAATGTCTTGAACATTCACTTTATTGGGCACCACGATTAACTAATATGTATTTAGCTGAAAATCCATCCGTTAAATTAGCAGTAAAACTATTCATAAAGATTGTCGATTGGAAGAAGAGATCGCTAGAGAAAAAGATAAAGGATATTCTGTTACGTGCAGCTGAAGGTGGTTATGAGCATAGACCTAAAGAGCAGTTTATAGAAGCAAAAACATGTGCTACATAGTGTAGCAAAGATTGGTGATATGCATACCTTGAAAATATTGATCTCAACATCATTCTTTAGCTACGAATCACCTTCTAAAGCGTTGAAGCTACTATACGATCTAGGTTTTGAATATTTTGAGCTTAGTCATAGCTATGTAGATAAAATAAGTATTGATGCAATTCCATCAATATATAGAGAAACAGCAATAGTAGCTAAATCGCTTGGAGTTAAAATACTAGCTGTCCATTTTCCAGTACCTTCAAAACTTGTCTATGTTGATCTTCGCAATATAGATGTTCATATAGAGAAACTAATAGAGATTCTAAAAGCAATTGTATATCTAGAACCCAAATACATTGTATTCCATACCTTTATACCAAGACACAGCTTTATCGATATAATCTCAAGGAGAAAACCTGATGCTCTCTCTTTAAACATCAAGATCTTCAATAAATTGTTAAGTTTTTGTAGTGATCACGGCATTGTGGCATCTATCGAGAATAGAGTTGAGAGGAATCTTTTTGGATCTTCAATAGATGATCTAAGAAAGCTTACGCGAAAACTTCCTGAGCTTAAACTATGTATAGATATTGGTCATGCAAATGTTGCAAAACTAGATCTTGAAAAGGCCCATAAGGAATTAGGTAGTTGTATAGTGCTATACCATGTACATGATAACAATGGTTTAAAAGATGAACATCTACCACCATTTCTAGGATCAATAGATTGGTTAAAAATAAGAAAGTTTATGTTGAGAGCCCCAATGATTCCCGAGGTATACTGTTGGGACGGATATAGTCATTGTCGTAACCTCACTATAGCTACTCATATACTATTAAGTCAGCTCTTAATCAATGAGAGTTGGATGATGAAGAGCTGGCGATGTGATAGATGATCGTATGGCAAGGTACTGACTATGTTATACGCTTAAGCTTGTAATCTATACTTATCTCTTTATCAAACCTAGCATCTAACCTTATATCAATTCCAATCCTAGGAGCGCCTAACTCCCTCATTCTCTCTATCAACATCTTAACAATCGTACCTACCTCTATAGGATCTTCAAGTTCTATAGTTGTAGCCATAGGACCTATATGTACCTTTTTTGAAACTCTTTTCAAAACCTCTATTGCTTCACAAACATAGTCACCAATGCTAGAACCTACACCAATAGGAATTACTCTTAGCTCAACGATTAGCGGCATAGTTATCCTCTCTTTAAAACTTTATCAATCCACTTTAAGTAGCTTTCAAGACCAGCAATTATTGGTATAGCTATTATCTCTGGCACTTCATAGCTATGAAGTTCTTTAACTGTCTTTACTAATTCTGGGAATTTATCTATTCTCGACTTAGCTATGAGAATTAGTTCTCTAGCTCGATTTACCTTATCTTCCCACCAAAATATTGAATCTACGTCTCGAACTATGTTGACACAAGCAGCAAGTCCTTTCTTAACGAGTTCTTCAGCAATTTTTTCACCTTCTTCTCTCGATGATACTGTTATAAGTACGACTATATGTAACCCCAAGTACATGGTATCTTCCCTCAAAGTAGTTGTGTTGTAGCCATACCTACTAGGGTTTATAAAGGTTATTAGATTAGCGATTATCGATATCAATAGGGTTTTTGAATAGGAGATCTTGGTAGAGCTAAACAATGAAAGTACTGGTTGTTGATGCTCTTGGTAGAGGTACAGGTAGAAGAATTGTAACGGTAGATGTAATTGGTGTTGGTCCAAGAGCTGTTGTATCAGCATTAAGAGTAGCAGGTGCTTCATCAGTAGATCTAATGGTTCTTGAGAATGTGTTCAATAACGTAAAGTCTCTTGCTAGAGACTATGATGTTTTAGCAGTATCCTTTATGGTTGGTGATGAAAAAGGCGTTTCAAGACTACTAGATCTTTGGCATAGATATGGTGGTAAATATGTTATTCTTGGAGGTCCTGGAACACTAAATAAAGACTTTTTAGAATCGATAGACTTCAACTTAGCTGTATGCGGTGAGTTTGAGTATATAGCAATAATGATAAAGCAGCTAGGTGGTCTTGAATACGTACTCAGAGAGCCATATCAACTAGTCAAAAGTGTTTCTGGAGTATATTTTAAGGTAGAGAACCGTATTGTAGGTTCTGGTATAGCTCCTAATACTCCAAGAGATATCCTTTATAGAATTAGACCTAGTGTTGATGTTATTAGGAAATACCCGTTTTATTGGGCATCGAGAGTCTATGTTGAAGTTGTACGAGGTTGCAGTAATTACCTTAGACCAAGATACACTTTTGATGGTAGAGAATGTATTAATTGTAATAGGTGTCATTCTAGAAGTAACAGAGATAGACTTACATGTCCTGTAATGATACCACCTGGTTGTGGTTATTGTAATGTTCCACTACTCTTTGGATATCCAAGGTCTATACCTGTAGATATTGTATATGAAGAAGTTAAGAAGTTGATATCTATGGGAGTTACAAGAATTGTTCTTAGTGCACCTGATTTCCTTGACTATGGTAGAGATCTTATGGTATACCCAGAACCCTTAACGAATCCTCGTGAACCACCACCAAATATCGATGAAATTGAGAAATTGCTTAGACGTATTACAAGTATTACTGAGGTTCTAGAGGGTATTGTATCGATCTCTATAGAAAATGTAAAGGCATGTCTCGTCAATGAATATGTAGCTGAAGTCCTGGGTAAATATCTCAAAGGCTCTGTCATCTATATAGGTCTTGAATCTGCAGATAATGAACTTCTACAAAGAATTGGTAGACCATCAACAGTGGAAGAATGTATCAAGGCAATTGAGTTACTGAGAAGATATGGTTTAAGACCCTATGTCTATCTAATGCATGGTATACCTGGAGAAACAGTAGAGAGTTTACGAAAAACAACTAGAATAGTTGATGATCTTGAGAGACTTGGTGTTGAAAAGATAGTGCTATATAGGTTTAGACCTTTGCCTGGATCTGCTTTTGAGAAAGCACCTAAACCTCTTCCTGCTATATATAGAGAAGGAGCTAAAGAATTATATGAACGTGTTAGACTATTCAACAAGAATAGAAAGAATTTACTACTGAACAAGGTACTGAGGGTTGTTGTTGCATGTAGTCATCCAACAAAGAGTGGATATTTAATTGCTTATCCACTTCATCACGGTCCAGTAGTTCTCATTAGAGCTTCTAAGAGATTTATTGGACATGTAGTGGATGTCAAGGTAGAGAAAGTTATTTCTGAACGTATTGTTGAAGGTAGATTGCTCTATTCACGTAGGAGACTACCTGTAGATCTAACTCAGTGAAATACATCCATAAACGCTTATTACCTAACCTACTGTCTACTCACTGGTCGTTGTAGAGGATTGTTATCCATGCTAAGCATAGATGTCATAGGGTACATAGGTGTAGCTCTGGTATTTATATCGTTTATTGTTAAGAGATGGATATGGCTATATACCTTCAATGCTTCAGGAGCCATATTGTTGACCATATATGCTTATCTATGCGGTAATATGGTATTTACAATTGTTGAGATAGGCATAGCTGTATTCCTATTACATAAACTCTATATAGAGATTAGATCTCGTCGAGTTGCGGTGTTGATGAGCCATGGAGAAAAGGATAAGTTTAGGACTGTCAGTGATATTCATATTGATACTCCTAGTATGCAC
>CAZUDD010000006.1:0-16962 GCA_964619665.1 uncultured Desulfurococcaceae archaeon
TTTATAGACACTGGATAGACAATAGATATCCTCTATAGTTAAACTCTTCAAAACTTCATCTAGAGACATTTTTAGAATAGCCTTTGTATTTATGACTTCACAGCGAAGTCCTTCAAAAGTTGTTGTGCATAGAGCTAAGAGCTCGATATAGTCTATGATGTCTCGAAGACTCTGACTACACTTAGCTATATAGCTATCAAGGCATTCTCGTTTCAGAACTATTCTGTAAAGAGATGTAGTTTTAACTGAGATACTCATAGTATTCATTACACATACACTGTTCTCAACGCTATGTATATCTATTGTTTGTGGATAAACATCTATTGATATCAATGTACTACCATCTGTATCTACAACAACTGCTCGTTTATGCTCTTCAAAATATATCTCTACTGCTTTTCGAGGTTTGGAATGTTCGATTTTATAGACGTTGATGTCTATGAGCTTTCTACTCATAAATAGTTGCTGCCTCTACATAGTACCGTTACAGGTTTTCTCTATACGAAGAGTTTTAGTTCAGAACCACAGTATGGACATCTATAGTGGAGTTTTCTAGCATGTGCTTCACAGAAATAAGCATCGTATTTCTCATAGCATTTTGGACAGTGATACACTATATCATCTCCTATATAGAGTTTTTTAGCGCATATACGGCACTTAACTTCATACCAACCTTTATGACCTGCTGCATTACATCCTCTTGGTTTTAACAAGCTATTATCACCACAAACTCTCGTTAGAGTGTTGCTTATAAGTTTAGTCTAGCTAGGCTTTAACTGAATGCTACGCAGAACCCGATATGTCATCGGTATGAACGATGATTAGCTATATAAGTATACTAGCTGTTGCTGATATCCATAGTCCTCGATACCTACACAATTTCATAGCTTCTCTACATAGAGTGCGTATTGAAAATCTCGATCTTATAGTCTTAGCTGGAGACATAGTTGATCGAGGAAACGTATCTGCATTTAAACCTGTACTAGACGTGTTGAATACCCGTATTTTGAGGAATAGAGAAATACCCATGATTGCAGTCTTTGGTAATGAAGAGTATATGGATAGAGAGGTAGAGTTCTATAGGAAATACAATACCGTTAAATGGCTCAACGATGAGAAGATAATACTTAGAATACAAAATCAAGACATATGTATTGTTGGAAGTAGAGGTTCTCTTCAAAAACCAACGTCATGGCAAGAAAGAAATATACCCAATATTGCTAACATCTATAGAGATAGACTTGAAAAGATAAAGTGTTTACTAAGAGAATGCAGATCGCTAACTCCTCTAACGATACTGGTTACTCATTATGCAACAACATTTGTAACTGTTAAAGGAGAGCCTGTATCTGTATATCCATATCTAGGTGTTCAATTCATTGAAAAGCTATCTCAGAACGAAAAACCCATAATTGCTATTCATGGTCATGCACACAATGCTAAGAATGTATATGCTGTTGTGAATGGTGTTGAAGTATACAATGTCTCTTTACCTGCTAGAAATGGTGTAACACTAATAAGAATTCCTCTTACTGAAACCTAGATACTTACTCCTTCTCTTAGGCTGAGTATTGTTAATGCTGTAATCATGAATGGTATTGTATAGCTAAGGTCTACTCCTTTACTACGTAAATCTCTATCGATTCTCAATACCCTCAAAAAGCTATCTCTATCCTTAATATCTCTAGGTATATTCAATGGTAGGAGATACTGTTCAAAATCTTTTGGTGAAACCTCTTTGACTACATCTATAAACGATTGGTATATAGCACTATCTATGTCATGTGAACTCACTATATGCTTTTTCACTATAGAGACTATATGTGGATAGAGATCTGCTTTCACTATAAACATGAAGTCTTTTGTATACTGTGAAAGCCTATTGATGACCTCACTTAAACTAACATTCTGTAGTTCAACAAATCGCTCTGATATCTCTGATAACTCTAGAAACCTGAAGTATCCTGTTAAAGTTTTTAACACTGATATGAATTCAAGCAAATCTCTCCCTCTTAAGAATACAGTTAATCTCTTTAGTCTTGATATAACTGCTCCTAGATCTTCACCTGTAAACTCCATGAACTTTACTAGAAGTAATGTAAAGAGTGTTCCAAGAAGTGTTGGTATTTGAGGTTCTACACCATAGTCCTTGATATAGCTTCTTACAGCTATTGCAAACATCTTAGCTATGTTTAGATTTTCAAGACTTGTCATACCCTTAACGATATCTCTAACCTGTGATTCTATAGAACTAAAGAGATGTGTTGCACCATAGAAACCACTCAAAATACATTTCTGTACATCGTCAAGTGAAGTAAATCTATGTGGTGCAGCAATTTTTGGTCCTGCTAAACAGGTTATAGCTATAGCTTTCCACAATGCGTGCACAGTGTCACCAGAGAAAATTTTTCTCTAAGTTCATATCTAGCATAGTAATGTGGTTCGCTGAATATATCTCTACACCTCGGTATAGCTCGTAGATATGGGTTTGTATTGAGGATAAGGCTAAGAACATTCGATAGACTTATGGAGGTGTTAGCACTAAGTTCAGCATTGCTATCCTACACATACACACTTGTAAACCTCAGTGAATACCTGAATACCTATGAACGGTTCATTGTAGTTATGGCTAGTACTGTAGCTGCAATAGTGCTGATAGTCCTAGGGTATTCAAAGCTACAGAGTATCAAAATCTCTAGTTATCTTGAACTCGATGTTATTGGTGGATTAACTCCTATAGTAATGTCTTCCACACTTATCTCTATAGCTGTATACAAAGGTATTGTTGATTTGAAGAGCCTACTATACGTTTTCATCTTTGTTATCACTATGGCGATAATATACAGTGAAATTCTAGAAAGAGAGGTTGTTATAAGAGTTCTTATGCTATCGATAACAGTGAGTCTAGTCCTAGCTCTACATAGAGATGTTGTGATGCTGATTCTACTTCCAGCACTTACAGTCTTAGCTATAGTACTAGGTGTAGATCTTCTAAGCTATGCTATATTAAGAATAGAGAAGAGTTTGAAGGGTGTTTTTATTATTGGTGGAAATAGAGCTCTAGATGCAATTGTTTTGAGTTATTCACTTACAACAGGTATATCCTCATTACTATCGATTTTACTAGGATAGACTTTGTTTATCTCTAAGATCTAGATATTGAGCTTTAAAGGTTCTAACGAAATCGTGTTTGGGGCTCTTCGTAGGAGTGAAAGAGATCAAGATATAGGGTGGTGATAGTGGGTCTAAGAATTGCAATTGTTCATGACGCTCCATCGCCTCCATGGTCAGTGAGACAGTTGATAATAGCTGCTGAAAGTCGTGGTCATACAGCTCTATACCTAAGACCATCAAATATAGTATCAGTTTTTGGTTTTGGTGAAACAGGTGTCTTCTATACGTCATCACTATCAAAACTTGCTGTTGATGCTGTTGTCCTTAGAGACCTAGGTTTTACAGCAACACTAGAAAGTCTTTTGAGAAGAATCAATGTGTTTCAACACTTAGAATTCCTTGGAATTCCTGTTGTCAATAGTGTTCGTTCCCTTTTAACTGCACGCGATAAGTATCTAAGTCTATTAATTCTAAGCTTGAATGGTGTACCTGTTCCTAGAACAGCAGTTGTTGAAGATGCTAATACGGCTATGAGAATAGCCTCTCAATGGGGTTCTGTCGTAATAAAGCCATTGATTGGGAGTATGGGTCTAGGTGCTGTGAAAACAGATGATCCTGACATAGTCTATACTATTGCTAGAACTCTTCAAAGATTTGGTCAACCAATATATATCCAGCAATACATAGAGAAACCACATCGAGATATAAGGATATTCGTTGTTGGTGACGATATCGTAGCTTCATACTATAGGGTACAGACATCGAGTAATACATGGAAAACAAATATTTCTCAAGGAGCAAAACCTGTACCAATGAAACCAGATGAAGAACTGTGTAGAATTGCATTGAGAGCTACAAAAGTTCTAGGACTTCACTATGCGGGTGTTGATATAGCTGAGTCTAGTGAAGGCTATGTAGTTCTAGAAGTCAATGCTTCACCTAATTGGCGTGGTCTCACAATGGCTACAGGTATAAATCCAGCATACCATATTATAGACTATGTGGTTAAGCTTGTAAAGAAGTAGTGTGATGATAAGCAAACCATCTGATAAATGATGAAAGGCTCTCGCCCTGACTACCTGGCCTGGATCACTCAACAAGCTCGATCTTCACGCCTAGACTCCTTACATTCTCTATTAATAGACTGAATATCTCGTATAGATCTCTAGGACTAGAACTCTCAACAGTTATAGCTATTGTTATTCTTGGAATTGCAAGTCTTTGAGTATAGCTAATCTCGGTAAACTCCTCTAGATATATCTTTACAAGTACATTCTCTTCACAAACACATAGCATACTAGTGGATGATATTCTACCTATACCACAGTTCAACTTTTTGAAGAGATTCTCTAGAGTATCTATTAAGGATTTGACTAGCTGTGGATCCTGAGTAGTAATTCTAGTTTTAACTCTGTATAACGGTAATCGGGTTCTATTCAACGAGTTCAAACTCAAAACCCCTATTTCTTAACTCATTGACTATTCTCTTTGTATCTTCAGATGAAGGAACTTCAACTAGAATTTCAACAGTTGCGTACCATGGCAGTCTGTAGAAGTCATATCTATCGTGTCTAATATCGAGTATATTGCCTCGATACTTAGCAATAACTTCGAGTACTGATTTAAGTGATCCTGGGACATCTGGAAGTGATCCTCGAAGCTTGGCTATTCTACCTTCACTAAGTAAACCCTTGCTAACAACTCTAGATAGAGCTGTGAGATCTATATTACCTCCTGTTACCAAAGCGACAACTCGCTGTTTCTCTACTTTGATTTTACCGCTCATTAAAGCAGCTAACGCTGCTGCACCTGCACCTTCAGCAAGTACTTTTGCACGCTCTAACAACATGTATATAGCTTTAGCTATCTCATCCTCAGTCACTGTCACAATATCATCGATATAGTTGCTGACTATTGTGTAGGTGAGTTCTCCAGGTCTCTTAGTGACTAATCCATCTGCAAGTGAAGGTCTAGGAGTTATAGTTGTTGGTACACCACGTTTAATAGATACAAGCATTTTTGGTGCATTTTCTGGTTCAACACCGATAACCTTGATTCTCGGTCTTACAGTCTTCAACACTGCTAGAATTCCAGAAGCAAGACCACCTCCACCAATGGGAACTACGATTACATCAAAATCATTTATTTGCTCTATCAATTCCCAGGCTATGGTTGCTTGCCCCGCCATTACGTCTATGTCATCGAATGGATGGACAAATGCATAGCCAAGCCTATCAGCAATTTCATATGCTTTTGATTCAGCATCATCATAGACTTTACCGTATAGAACTACCTCTGCTCCATAACTACGAGTTGCATTTATCTTTGCAATACTAGCAGTTTCAGGCATAACTATAATGGCTTTGATTCCAAAACATGAAGCTGCATAAGCAACACCCTGTGCATGGTTACCAGCTGATGAAGCTACAACTCCTTTTACACCCTTTTTAACGAGTTGATAGACCTTAAATAGAGCTCCACGAACTTTAAAAGCACCTGTTTTCTGTAGATTCTCATACTTTAGAAATACATCACAACCACACAATCGCGAAAATGTTGCGCTTCTATCTACAGGTGTTCTATGTATGTACTTGGATACAACATCATGTGCTTCTCTACTCCTAGTAAAAACTGTATTGAGGAGTTGTTGAGGAGTACTCAATAGGTTTCGCCATTACACTATAGAGTGTCTATGAAAATAAGCTATTCGAGTATCCATAGTGTAGGTATGTGGGGTATGATAGAAAATGCGTTGCTACTACAACTATATCGATGTTCTCTATGAAGGGGCTAGCCTTCCTCTATGAACACTATGTTTTCTGATCTAAATCCGAATTCATCGACAAGTATCTTCTTGATTTTGTGTCTATGATCACCCTGAATCTCTATTCTTCCGTTTTTGACAGTGCCTCCGGCAGCAAGTTTTGATTTGAGGTAAGAAGCTAGCTTCTTGAGATCGAACATCTTGCTGTCTATGCCTTCAATTACTGTTACAACTCTACCAACTTTTCGTTTTTCAACTTTTATCTTTATTACTTGTGATTCTGCTTCTAGTTGCTGACATAGTTCTGGTGGTAATCCAGCACATATTGAGTCTAACTTCATTCTCTTGAAGACCCGAAAACATTTGTTCTTGAGTGCTTAAAAAGCTTTACCGTTTCAATGAGTCTGGGGTTAGAGTTATGGTTAAGTACATATGTTTAAAATGTAGAAGGGAATTCGATGAACAACAGCTTAAGATAATGATGACTATACGATGTCCATACTGTGGTTATAGAGTTATTGCTAAAGCTCATGGTGAAGGTATTAAGGTGATAAAGGCTATCTAATCTCCCTATGCTATGTCTCGAATTCTGGTTGTGATTGTAGTAGTCTTGATGGTTGTTCAACTCTTTGACTAATCTGTGCAAGTTCTTGTGTAGCACTAATGACTCTCAACAACTCTTTGTATCTATTTCTAACTGTAACCTCTGTTACACCAGCTGCAGTTGCAACTTCTTTCTGTGTTCTTCTCTCATCGTTTAGTAGAGCAGCTATGTAGACAGCTGCAGCTGCTATACCTGCAGGATCTTTACCAGCTGTAACGCCTGCATTCTTTGCACGTTCGATTATCTCAATAGCAGTCTTAACAGTTGCACCACTAAGTCCAAGCATTGTAGCGATTCTATGAACAAAGTCTGCTGGATCTACCAACGGTATTCTTAGACCTAGCTCTCTAACAAGAAGTCTATAACATCTAGCAACTTCTTTTCTACCACTCTTAGTGTGTTTAGCAATTTCGTCTAGAGTTCTAGGTATCTTATGAATTCTACAAGCTG
The DNA here is from genome assembly GCA_964619665.1 of uncultured Desulfurococcaceae archaeon. Lineage (GTDB taxonomy): Archaea > Thermoproteota > Thermoprotei_A > Sulfolobales > Ignisphaeraceae > CAZUDD01. Next base: position 6,933 of record CAZUDD010000006.1, read on the forward strand.
CGTAGAGAGCTGCTGCAACAACACTCTCTATTGCACGACCACGAACAAGCTCTTTCTCAACAGCTTTCCTATATATTATGGCTGCTTCTTCACGAACAATCTTTGGAAGACCAAGCTTATCAGCTATTCTCTCAAGCTCAGTTATTGCCTGTGCTATATTGCGGTCAACAGAACTATGCATTCTTGTTCTAGTATGCCATTTTCTAAGCCTTATCATCTCAAGTCTCTTCCTAAGATCTAGCTTTCTACCTGTAGCATCCTTATCATACCAGTCAATGACCGTTGATAGACCACCATCATGGAGTGTAGCTGTTAATGGTGCTCCTGTACGACTTCTACGCTCACGCTCTTCAGTTGTAAATGCACGCCATTCTGGACCTCTATCAATGACTCTCTCCTCAATGACTTCACCGGTATCTGCACAAATCCATTCACCACGTTCTTCATCAAACACTATGTTACCGCTTGGACATTTAGACAGTATATCCTCTGCTGAGGGCTCAGTAGGCTTGATGACCATGCTTTCACCTCCACAGTAATTAAACTTTTTGCCACAAACCTTTTAAACTTTTCTCTTACCCTCACCCCCGTCACATATTTAAACTTGTGCACAAGAATAGCTTGAAGGAACTAGGTAGCCGGGTCGTCTAGCGGCCAAGGATGCGGGGCTTTGGACCGAAACGGGAAGAACCCCCGTGACCGGGGTTCGAATCCCCGCCCGGCTACCACACAACTTCTCTGTACCTCAAAAATCAGCTTAGGATGATCTCACATACCACTCTAAATGCACCTATCTCCAACACTTTCACACTACGCAACGATATAGAGAATAGCTTGTCTCCAATGTATACAAACCTGAACGCTCCTAAGTGAGGAACTATAGTGACATTACAAAGCTTTGATTCTTCAAGATCATAGCTGATTATTGCTAGACCTTGGAGAGCACGTGGATAACCTCGTCCATATATGTATATCGGTATTACGAAGTAGTTGTAATCTGGATCTAATAAGAAGGCATGATAGTCCCATAATACAGTACTTATAGCTTCGGGCATAACAATTTTCGACATTATCGACATCTTCTTGGGATTGGATATATCTATCAACACTATCTTTAGACCACTTCCTTCTACACCAATACCTAGTACAAGATCTTTAGTTAGTGGATGGAGATATTCCGAGTATCCTGGCATTGTTAAATAACCTATGACTTTAGGATTCTCTACATCACTAACATCTATAGCAAATATAGGGTCATAAGTCCTGTATGTGACTAAGAGGAATAGATTACCTATTGATCTAGCTGCATACACTTCTTCTCTCTCCGCAATACCCTCGATTTTCGCTATTATGGAAAGATCTGAAGAATTCAACACGTAGAAGTTATTGTAGACTGTACCACCTAGGACAATACCAAATCTTACCCAAGGCTCTTCGTAGACTATGAATGGCGATAAGGTTACAAGCATTGGCTCTATGGTGGTCCTGTCGTCAACAATTATGCGATATCCAAGTGTACCCGTATACGCAGTTCCATATGTATAGAATCCTCCTCTATAGCGTGACATTTCAATGTGTAAGCTTACAACTGTTGTAGCTAGTATTAGAGATCCATTCTTTTCTTCTACAGCAAACTGATCCCTTATTATACCTGGTAATGATATGCTTGCTACATAGTCTATACTTAGGTTTTGAACTTTGAACAAGTGTATCGATGTATTTACTGTAAATACATCTCGTTCCAATATGTATTGAATAATACGGAATTCATCGTCACTACAGCTCTTTAGATAACTAGCCAAGATCCTCAAAACTCCAAGAATATCATTGACTTCTAGGTAAGGTGTAAGCTCTTTAGCTAAAGTCAATGGTAATTCCTCTAGATTGCTTTTCAGAGATACGAGTATCGATTGCGTATTTGGTGTCCTCGTAAATATGTAGAGGTTTCCTAACCTTGACAGATATATTCTCGAAGTAGCACCGACAATGAATACTTTGTAGCTATAGTTGAGGAATTCAGTATCAAGAGCTAGTATAGTTGTGTAAACATCTTCAGGTTCAATTGATAGTATGTACACATTCTTACTATCGATGGGTGTACCATTAATTATAGGAATTTTCTTGTATCCTATATCTTCGTTTATCACCAGGTATACATGCTTACCATACAACCTACCAGCAACGACGATACCAGATATACTCAACATAGCTATACGTTTCATCTCATTCTCTGTGGAGAACACGAATATATACGATATACCTTTGGAGTTCGGGTATGTTATTACAACAAGTCTATTTACACCAATGAGTAATCCCTTGATATCATTACTAAATGTGAACTTGTACTGCACCTTAAATGACGAAACATTTACAATATAGAGATTCCTATGATTAGCTATGTAGATATATCTACCATCTGTCTTCACAGGATCAAGTTCATCGATTCCAGATACTTGAACATTAGTTGACGAAACTCTCTCAGATGCAATGCTTTCTGCAACTTCCCCTTCAATCCTATATCCAGAGTAAACAACTGCGATTCTAGCAAGAGGCATTAGATATCTTCTCGGAGTCAAAGAACATGAACTTGAACCACTGATTTCTGCACATACACGTCTAAGCTTTACTATATAGTCTATAACCGTAGATAGATTTCTGGATATAAACAACGTAATGTTGTAGCGCGGTACAGTAATCTGTTTTGCCACGGCTATCATCACAGTATACGGTATTAACTTGAACATCCATGTCTTTGTCACGTTCTCTACGAACGTGACTGTATGAGAGTAAGTCGTAGTCTTCAGTACACCATATGGGGGTACTGCATAGTATAGAAGTTGAGGTGCTGCTATTGCTATGGGTATGACCACTATAGCTACAACTATCAGCAGTACTATAAAACTTACAACTTTAGTCTTAGTGATCATGTGATCCCCCAAAATCAACATGATAGCTACTTTGAAATAAGTAGAATCTCTGTATCGATTTTGTGCAGACTGTTTAACAATTAAAGAATTGACCTTATTTTAGAGCTAGTCTTTTACGAAGTCTAATACCTTCAATAAAGAGTAGAATTGTAGCTAGGAGTGTTACCACCATTAATAGTATTCTTTCCCATGTAAGAAAAGTTGTTATTGAGATCACTATGATTTCACCACATAGAATTCCGAGGAATAGAAGTCCATATAGTGTTAACCTATGTACGTATCTTCTTCCCAGTACTATGAAGCCTTCTATTGGTTGAGGTTTTACTACCACATAGCTAGTACCATGTCTTACTACGAGTCCAAGTTCTTCAAGTTTCTTTAGATGGTAATAGACTAGACTTGGTGCTAAACCTAGATCTCTTGCTATTTCTCTAGGTCCTAAAGGTCTTCCTTTCTCAGCTAAGTATATGTATATTCTGAGTGCTGTTCTACTAAGGGTAATCTCATCTTTATCTCCATGCCTAGACAAGTATTGGCCCCTTTAAAGCTATGGAATACTGTATCCACAGCTCTTTGCTAATCTCTGAAGGTCTGGAGGCGGTGAGCCTCTAGGTTCTCTATAGTCTGGGGTTGTAAACCTAATCTCAATTCTATGTAAACCAAAATCTATCTCTAGAAGGTAAACACCAAATATCTTTCCATAGAAGGTAAGTGTTATCTCAATTGTAGTAGAGTTGTAGTCGTAGTTTCTTACAAGTCTATATTCATAGCTATAAGGAGCTATGCTACTCATTCTAACTAAACACATCTTCTCCTCGTAGGATATAGTCCATTCTCTACCATTCCATCCAAAAGGAAATGGAAATGCATAGACTTTAACATCACTTACTTCATATGGTATAATACCAGAAACGACAACTAAGACTCTATATGTTGAGGCACTAACAACAATAATACAACTCAATAACTTGTTAGGAAGTGTTGATGTGATGAGGGTACAGGGTAATACCTCGACATAGCTGTATTCCCGAGAAGCAACTAGGTGTTCTGGAATAATACCGACAATTCTTGTCATCTTTATTGTAGTAGAGGTTTTTGGTAGTTCTCGAAGAACCAGAAAGTAGTTTATAGATTGAGTTACTGTGTATGGCTTTACCTCTACAAAGGTTATTCTAGCTGTACTCACATAAGAGATGGTCTTTAATTTAATTGATGTAGCTGTAACGGTCACAATTTTTTCACTATATAGAGATGTAATTGTGAATATTTGTTCAGGAAAGAATGTGTTTTCTATGAATAGTAGGGTTATGGGTATAGCTAGACCCACTATGAATAAGAGCATTCCTGCTATAGCTGTTCTCATTGATAGCTACACCCATTACCGTGATATACTGTCGAATTCTAGACCTTTATAGATAAAGTGTTTGAACATACTTAAAACAATTGACATATATTCAAGGAGTTGATATTGCGACTCTTAGCTATGAAAGCCATCAACTCCATGACTATTCGAGCTATTAGGAATGCAGTTTGTTCACCAACATCGTATATAGGTGTGTATTCCACGATATCTATACCCACAATATTTCTACCAAAGTCTCTGCATATGTTCTCTAGAATTCCCATGAGGTCCTTTGGGTTAAGACCAAAAGGTTCTGGTGTTTGAACTCCAGGTGCATATGTAGGATCTAGTACATCTACATCTATCGATATATAGAGAGAACGGCAACCCCCTAATTCCTTTAAAATCCTGTTAACACTGTGAATCTCTGTTGACCTAACTACAGTAACGGTATTTGTCTTCTTTAGGCTTTGTAACTTTGATGTCTCTTCATAGCTAATAGCTCTTGTCCCTATAAACACAATTCTTTTAATCGATTGTATATCTTCGATTATTCTGTTCATGACTGTTGCATGACATAGATCTTCTCCTTGGTATTGCGTACGTAGATCTAGATGTGCATCGAATACAACAACGCATAGATTCTCCATGTCTTGAAGACTAGTTAAACCTTTTAGAATTCCATATGTTATTGTGTGTTCACCACCAAAAGCTATGAGGATATCAGTCTTCTTAGCAATTTCACCACAACAACTAGCTATAATGTTAACAGCTTTTCTAGGTTCATAGGGTACAACTAGATCTCCAAGATCGATAAACGGGATGGTCGATACATCGATATCTGTGTATATAGAGCATGGTTCTAGCGATAACGATGCTTTTCTAATAGCTATAGGTCCATATCTAGAGCCTGGTCTATAACTAGATGTGGAATCGTATGGTATACCAATCAATGTAGCAAATGGTTTTCTACATTCTCTCTCAATACCCATAAACGGTGTTGTTGGTGTATATACACAGACCTTCGTTTTCAACACCTAGATAATCAATGTTTATTGAGGGTCTAGAACTATGTAGAGTTCTAGTGTATCTAAAGCATTCTTTAACTGTGTTTCTCCATCACTAGCTAGACGCAGCTACTGAGGTGTGGCTATGTCCACTAAGACCGATAAGGTATTGAGTATAGCAACAAAACGTGGTTTTATATGGCAATCCTATGAGATATACGGTGGTACAGCAGGATTCTATGATTTAGGACCTCTAGGTGTAAGACTCAAACAGAATATCGTTGAGCTTTGGAGAAAATACTTTGTCAAGGATAATCAGGAATTCATTGTTGAGATAGAGACACCCATAATTGCACCTGCAATAGTCTTTAGAGCTAGTGGACATGAAGAACACTTCACAGATTATGCTGTTGAATGTACTAAGTGTAGAAGGATCTTTAGAGCTGATCACCTAGTCGAGGAGAAGCTTGGTATTAGTGCTGAAGGTCTTGGAGCTGAAGAGCTTAGCAAGATCATTAAGGAAAAGGATATTAGATGTCCTATCTGTGGTGGTGAACTAGGTGAAGTCGAGAAATTCCAACTCCTCTTCTCAACCTATATAGGACCATACTCACCTGAAAACCTAGCTTATCTAAGACCAGAAACAGCTCAGGGTATGTTTGTAAACTTTAAGCGTGTCTATGAGTTGATGAGACGTAGAATGCCAATCGGCATTGCTCAGATTGGTCGTGTAGCTAGAAACGAAATTTCACCTAGACAAGGACCTATAAGACTTAGAGAGTTTACGATTATGGAGATAGAGTTCTTCTATGATCCAGAGAATCCACAATGCGATGTACTCTACGAGAAGTGCTGTAATACTAAGTTAAGGATACTAACAGCTGAAGATAGAAGGAAGGGTTCTGATAAACCCATAGAGATTGGAGCATGTGAAGCTTTTGAAGAGAGAGTTATTGTTAGTCCATGGCTTGCTTACTGGATGTGTATTGCACAAAAATTCATTGAAGCTCTAGGTGTACCTTCAGAAAGAACATACTTTGAAGAGAAGCTACCTTCAGAATTAGCTCACTACTCTAAACAGACATTCGATCAGATAGTTATCCTAGATAAATGGGGTAAACTAGAGGTTTCTGGACATGCCTATAGATATGACTACGATCTTAGAAGACATATAGAGTTCAGTAATCAGGATCTCTATGCTTTAAGACAATTAAAAGAGCCTAGGATAGTCAAGAAAATCGATATTAAGATAGATAAGAATAGAGTTCTTACAGTCTATAGGGATAGAGCTAAAGAGATATTCAGAGTTTTAGCTACTATAGATAAGAATGAACTTCTTAAGCTATTATCTACGGATAGCAGCACCATTGTTATTCATGGAGTTGAAATTCCTAGAGATGTTATTAAGCTTGAAGAAGTAGAAGAGAAAATACATATTGAGAAGTTTATTCCTCATGTAGCAGAACCTTCATTTGGTGCTGAAAGACTTCTACTCGTAGCATTAGAATATGCTTATAGAGAGGATGGAGAGAGAGCCTATCTAGCATTCCCTGTATATCTAGCACCAATCCAGGTAGCTGTACTTCCGTTACTAGAGAAAGAGCCCTTAATAGCTCTAGCTAAGAAGGTCTATAGGAAACTCATTGAAGCTGGATTCTATGTCTATTATGATGAGAGTGGTAGTATTGGTAGAAGGTATATGAGATGTGATGAAATTGGAATTCCATTTGCTGTTACCATAGACTTTGAATCTCTTGAAAACAACACTGTTACCGTTAGAGAACGTGATAGTCGTAAACAGATCAGAGTACCCATTGATGAACTTGTTGAAGTTATTGATAAGGGAATTAAAGGTGTAGACATATTCACTCTAGGATACCCTGTTATAGGATAGTTAGTGTATATCGTGAAAATATCTGGATACCCTTGGTGAAGTCTCTATGAACCTTAGTGAGAGTAGAAGTGAAGGTCGTGTTGAAGCTAAGCCTGAGACTGAGGTTAAGGAAGAGCGAAAAATAGATATAAAGAAGCTTGTAGCTATTATCCCACCACCAACGATGCTTCAGAGTATGAAGAAGAGTAGACAAGTACAGGTTAAGGAGAAGAGGATTAGACTAAGATATTCTCCTGATGTATCTCCTGAAGAAGCTAAGATATCTCCACAACTAGCTAAAGAGCTCGATATATCTGATTACCTAGAGATCACAGTAGCTGGTAGAAAAAGATTCAAGTTTAAGGCCATTATCGATGAGAATACTCCCTACGATATAGTGTTCGTTAATCCTGATTTGATGAGACAAAATGGAGTTGCAGATAACAGTATATGCACTATTAGGCGTGCTAGAACATGAGCTTTAACGATATTAAGAGTAAAGTGGATATACTCAACGCATTAACACATCAATACATATCTCTAAGTAGAAAATTGTCTAGATCGTTGAAGAGATTTAGATTTGGAGCTTTATCCGAGAGAAGGTTTTTGGCAATACTAAGAGACTATATAGAGAACGTAAGGGGAATTTCGGAGACTCTTGAAGATATAGCGAATACTGTAAAGAGCATTGATCAAATTGATAGAATTGATAGAGATGTTCGTGAAGATCTAGATCTAATAACTTTTTTCTTAGAACATGTATTTGTATCGAGTAGCAAGACTATGGCTAAGAGAATAGAAAAGGTGTTGAAGTCTAAAGACATGGTGTTAGATGATGTTAGAGAGCTTACAGAGAGTATACGTAGAGCTCAGGATTGTTTAGAGAGGATAAGATCATTGATAGAGATACACGGTAGATCTAGATAATCTTTGTGAAGAAAGAGAAAACTTTTAGCTAACTGCCATAGTATTGAGTTGCGGCTAGTTACGTAGAGCTAGGTGTATAGGTTAATGGCTGAAGAGACTCTGAGACCTGATCTAGGGTATGTTCAGGCTAGTGTTGCTGAGATGAATATCCTAGAGAACTTAAGGAATCTATTCCTAAAACTACAGGATGAAGTTAAGGAACTATATGAATCGTGTAGAGATGTAGCTAACAACATGATTGAAGCTGTTAAGGTTAGGTTTGAAAGGATTAGGAAACATAAACTTGAGCTAGAGTCTATATATCGAGACTCTATGTTCTATCTATTCAAAGTAGGTCCAGGCTTAGTCCATAAGGATGCATATGTTAGAATACATTTGATAGTTCTCGCTTTAGCAGAAGACTTTGAGACAGCTGGTCTAAGACTTCTTAGTCTTGGAGAAATAGGATCTCAACTCGATGATGAAACTCTATCCTCGTTTCAGAAATTCTTAGAGTACATAATGTCATCTATTGAGAGTGTTGTTACTGCTATACAGCTACTTCTTGAAAATCCAAAGAAATCGCTGGAACATCTCGATAGAGTTTCCTCTAATGAGGATATATGCGATGAAATCTATAGAAACGTGAGTATATCTCTACCCAAGAAAGCTTCACCTATACAGTTGATACTGATAAAGGATTTTGTTGATCTACTGGAGAGAGCTTCTGACAATATACTTCGTATATCTGAGGAGCTAAGGTATGTCGCAGCACACAAAATCTAGACCTAGACTTCTCATTGTGGGTTCAAAAGCACTATTATTCGATGTAGATCTAGGCAATAAGCTATTCCAGTACTTCTTTGGAAAACCTTTTGGTGTTGATAAGCCTAAACCTGAAGAACGTTTCGATAAACCTTTCGTACTATCTCTATATGAAGCACTCTATCTATGTAAGAAAGGTGTTGTCGATATTGTTATCGAGGGTAGAGAAGCTAGTTGTAGTGATCTAGAAGTCTATGCAGAGAAGATCGTTCCAAATTTTAGGGTTAGATACATGGTGTATGAAGATCTCAGAGATCGAGGATATATAGTGAGATCTGGTCTAAAGTTTGGAACTGATTTTGCTGTATATGAACTTGGTCCTGGATATGAGCATTCACCCTATGTAGTCTATGTAGTTGAAAAGGGTAGTCTTATCGATCCTATAGCTCTTGTTAGACTTGGTAGAGTTAGTCATAGTGTTAGAAAGAGGTTTATTCTAGCTATAGTCGATTCAAGTACTAACAAGATTAATTATCTAGTTTTCAAATGGGTTAAGCTATAGAGTGAACAAATGCTAGTGTATATGCAGAGACAGTATAGTTGTTTGATGGAACTCTATGCTGATGGATAGGTGGTGAAAGTGTCTGGTAAATACTTTGACAGCAAGTCCAGAAGTAGTTCTTCACCATATAGAAGAGGATCTAGAGATGAACTCCATGGCCATAGACAGTTCGGTAGAGCAACACCTAGAGAAAGACGTGAATTTAGAGAGAAGAAGCCTATGCCTATAGGTGATAGATGTAATCCTCTCTGTCCACACTTCAAGTGTTCTAAGGCATCTCTCAACATTAGAAGAAGAGGTGTTCAACAAATAGCTTTCTGTTCATGGGTTGGAGATAACTGTATAGGTCATTCATGCCAGTATGCGTACTGTGAATTAAGGGCTCTTCTACCTGATGGTAGATGTGCATATGCTCTTAGAGGTAAAAAAGAGGAATGGAGTTTCGAGGAACAGCTAAAGAGAGATGTTGTTGAGTCTGAGAAGGTCAAGTCTATTCTTCAGCGTAGAAAGATTATTGGAGAAGAAGATCTATTCTGATAGAGAATACCACTTTCTGTATAGGCTATGCTCAATACCTAGCACATCGAGTACTTTACCCACGATAAAGTCTATGATATCGTTTACAGACCTAGGCTTTATATACATAGC
>CAZUDD010000007.1:0-16726 GCA_964619665.1 uncultured Desulfurococcaceae archaeon
TTCACTAACAAGTCTCGATAACTCTTGATAGAGTACACTTTTCGAAGACTCTATAGCTATAAAGAAAATTCTGTTTTTATCCTTTGAAAAATAGTTCAGTAAATACGTCTTACCAATTCTCCTTCTACCATATACAATAACAAGTCTTAAACCATTACTCCTATACTCTCTCTCAAGAATTTCCAGTTCTTGAGTCCTATTCACGAATTGGAACCGCATCTAGAGTAGCCTCCTCTAGATACGGCACCACTAAATAAAGTCTTGGAGGCTATTTATATTTGTCAAGGCTTACCCCCTGGATATACATAGTGAGGATATAGTGGATTCAAGCTCTAACTATTGATTGCTTAACTCAGTTTCTACACGTATCATACACTCTATGAAATAGCTCAGAGCTTCTTTCATAGCTTTCTCTAAGTCCTTAACATCTCTATATCTAGCAGAACCAGCTACATCTACTGGTGTAAGCCTACCATTGATACTTTTATAGGTTCTGCCAAAGATAAAGAATGTCTTTTCAACAACATACTCTACTCTTCCATCTCTCCATTTCTTAGTTATTGTGATTTCACTACTAGTATATGGAAGCGATACTTCAAAGAGTTTTCTCCATATCTTATCAGCTAACTCAACATCACTAAAAGCTAATGAAACATAAGATCCATTCATAGAACATTCACGAAGTCTATCTATGACATTCAAACTCATCTCATTAGCAATTTCGCTATCTAAACTAATCATCAGTATCTCTGGACAACTAATCTCTACAACCTTATCAGTAGATTCAAATCTATGGACTTCAATACCATAGCTATTCAGAAGCTCTAGTACAACTCGATAAAGAGTACCATTACTATCTATAACAACTACGCTAGTATTCTCAAAGAATCTACGCATAGCCTCAAGGCTTAATTGTATTGTAGATAGAGTTCTCGATAAAGTACTCCTACCTTGACCATGGAGAGATGGTTTTAGGGTAAAGAGAACACTAAACGCTATAGCCTGTACCAACAATATTACGATAACAATCAACATAGTGATAATCAACGTCTTAGTGCTGTCACTCAATATCTTCACCTTTCGATCTCTCTATACACCATGGAAAATAATGTGGGTTTTCAGTTGTTTATTGCTGTATCTTCAAGACGTGAACTATGGTATCTCTATGGATAGCTTATCTGCATACCAACGTGCAACAATTTGAATCTATCTCTGTATCTCTCCATAAACATGTATTCAGCTATAAGGCCTGTACAGTGACCAGCAATAACTTCTTCAACACCTTGTTTCTGTAGTTCTCGAACTACATTCTCTATCAAGTCCTTATCAGCCGATACTAGGTGTAAACCACCAATAACAGTCTTTACCTGTTTTCCTAGAACTTCCTTTGCATGTAATACGATGTTCACTATACCGCTATGACTACAACCAGTAATCACTATAACTCCATGCTTCTTAACGTCTATAGCTATCGCGGTATCATCAAGAATGCTATGGGGTACAAGCTTTCCGTTTTCAACTGTATAAACATCCTTTAATTCAACAACAAGATCTTTTCTTGTACGTGGTATCTCACCTAAGAACCAAACACCATCGAAAACCTTCATAGGTTCTCTAACTAGTACTGGAGTAACACCATATTCTCTAAGCTTTTCGAGTGTATATGGTAATCCAATAGATCTAATACCATGTGGTCCTATGTAGAGTGCAGGTTTAGCTATATCTGGATGAGCAACAAGTATTCTCTGCTTAGAACTAAGGTTCTTTAGTATATCTATTAGTCCACCAGTATGATCATAGTGACTATGTGAAAACACAATAACATCTATTTTATCTAGGTCTAAACCCATAAGCTTAGCATTATGGAGAACAGCATTACCATTCTGACCAGTATCGAGTAGAATGTACCTAGAGATACCATTGATAGAAACTTCAACTAGTATCGATAGACCGTGCTGAGCATATAGACCACGAACTTCATAACCAGCATAGTCATCAGCAAGAACATAGATTCTCATAGAGTCGACACTCACTGATCTCACAAACGATAAAACAACATGTATAGAAAAAGCTCTTTACATCATGACAAAACCGAATTCAACTCGTTCTCTAAATATTGAAAACAAGTATAGTGTAGAGGATCTTAGAGACTATGTAGTATTTCAACAACAAAATTCCTTATTATTCAAGGCTATGAAGTCGATGAATTGAGCTCTAGGATCATGTTATGGAGTGCTACCACGTTCTAGTGAATAACATAGCTCTCTGTATGCTTATGAAGAATAGCTAGCTTCAATATAGAGATTTATAGGTTATGGCAAGTCCATAGTATACTGATATAGTTCAGTTTAACCTAATTAGCAGTGGAGTTTGGTGTGAGTTGAATGAAGAACTGGTATCTAAGGGAGTTAGCTAAACAAGGCAAACTAGTTAAATTGAGAGTGAAAAACTTTAAATCGTTGCGTAATGTAGAGATTGAGTTCCCCACAAAGTTAACAATTCTCATAGGACCAAATGGTTCAGGTAAAACAGCCTTGATAGAAGCTCTAGAGCTACTCCATGACATAGTAGAGTATCGTCGAGGAAGAATAGTCAATCCCTTTATTAAATGGTGGAACTATAGAAGTATTGTATGGCGAGGAGAAAATCTACCAATAGAAATATCTCTGTACCTAGACTTTACCGAAATTAGTAGATTTGTGGATGGAATAGATATTGAATACAAAGAGTTATGGAGAGAAAGCAGTGTGTACGTGGAATACACAATAGCTATTAGGGAGATACATGGAGTTCCATCCATTATAGAGAAAATAAGATTTCCTAATCAAGGCTTTGAAATCTCATTTACTCCGGATAGAGTCATCATCAATATAGTGAATCAGAGTTTATTCGAAGAATTCCTAATGAACACAATTGAGAAGAAGATAATAAAACATCTAAAGGAACTCGATATAGAGAGTTTGATGGCGTTTATTGATGTACATCTATCTATCTATAGTCATTACGGAGCGCTATCTAGGAATGAAATAAGCGAATTGAAACAATCTATTGAGAGAATTGGGAGGGAGAGTATTATCTCTCAAATTCTTAGTTATTTACCTGAACTCAGGGAATACATAGTTAAAGCGCTATCTAATTTTGAATTCTCACCTCCAATGCGCATATCTACACTCCTCGATATCTATCTAACGGTTTTACACGAGATTGAGAGAGGAGTAAGTAACTACCTCGATGGTGTTCAAGACGTATTTAGATATACTGTTATGAGGTCCTTCATTCCATTTATTCGTAAGCTAGATAAACCTATCACTAAATTCATAGCAATGCTATGCATTGAAAAGTTTATTCGAGTGCTTATCGGGAAAGTTGTTTGTTTAAGTACTCTTATAGGAGCATTTATTGATGGGATAATAGTGGTTAGGGGTATAGACCTTGTGTCGCTACGACAACCACAGATTTTGATGAAATACGATAGACTTGATCCTGAAGCTAGAAACCTCATACCTCTTCTCTTTTCTATTGGTAAGGGTAGACTACCTGAAGACATGATTCCTGTTCTCAAAGCTATCTTGAGTACAGACAACATCTCGGGGTATTTTGAGCCTACAGTTGATGGAAGAATAGTACTTAAACTAGTTATTGAAGGTGTAGAGGTACCTCCCGTAGGAATACCTAGTGGAGTTTGGAAAGCTCTTGCTATCGAAACTGCTCTCTCCCTTAAACCTACACTTATAGCTATTGACGAATTCGAGAATAGTCTACATGCTGAAGCACAGAAGTATCTTCTTGATGAGCTTAGGAACAGTAATGCTTATGTAATCATAGCTACACATTCACCAGTACCTATAGACTATGCACATAGTCTAGACGAGATCTTGATACTAGAACTAGTAAACGGTGAAACTAGATCTTCAAGAATACGCGGTACTGAAGATCTTCAAAAGAAGTTAATGCAACTAGGTTTAACACCTAGTGAAGCTATTCTCTATGGTTTTGTAAAGCCTAGTGAGTGAATAGAGATGAGGATTTATATCGTTGTCGAAGATATGTATGCAAAGGAAGCTATCAAAACTCTTCTCAAGACATTTAACCTATGGAAACCAAGAGATTTTGAGATAAGGTCTTTCCCTATATGTAGTAACAAGATGAAGCGTATTGTTAAAGCAGCACTAGAAAACTTTGATAAAGTCGTAGTTCTTGTCGACTCTGAGACTAGAGATCCTAGAGAAGTTGAACAGGAGATTAAAGAAAAGCATCTAGGATTCTCTCAAAAAGGTAGGATTATCGTTGTAACACCATGTCTAGAGGAATGGCCTTGTAAAGTTCTGAGCCTCAAGAACTGTGATGTAGCTCCATGTAGTTTAGGCCCCATAAAAGCTTTGAAAGAATACTGGAAACAAAGACATGGAAGAGATTACGAGAAAAAGCTTTTACCCATAGCTATGGAGAAAGCCTTTAGCAATATTGGAAACCTAAGTTATGAATATATATGTACCCTATCACCTAGTCTCTGTAATTTTCTTAAAGAGATCTCTGAGTAAGGTAAAGCCTATCTGTAGCTATATCTTCACTATATTTCCTCGGTCCTTTCTTCAACAACTTTTTTGAGTGCTAATGCACTACCCATAACACCTCCGATGAGTGCTAGAATACCATAGATTACCATGCCTATTGTAGCAGCTATAAAACCTGCAGTTGCTGATGAATACAGGTGTGCTACGATAATACCTTTGTAAACACCACTCAGAATACCACCAATTAATCCAGCAAGAGCAGCTCTACCAACAGAAGCAATTCTAAACATATACACAGCTATAAAACCAGCAAAAACAGCACCAATAATATCTATGAACGGAACAAAACTAAATATCAACGAGACAAGAGATATCGTTAACACAACAACAATAAATCTTGGATCAAATCTAATAAATCTAAATAACTTAAACAAATTCTATCACCAATATATAGAAAGACCAAAGATGTAGTTATTTATTGTGTTGACCACGGTTTGTACATTGATACTTCTGAGAGAAGGTTCATGTAGTACATTGTGTCAGCTACATATTTCAGCTGCGAGTATACATGGAATAGTCTAGAACTTACGAATTCCCATGTAAGAATACGTCAGTGCGACCATTTCACCAAGGGCAGTCGAAGTTATGATGTTCCTGATACACATTATCACTATTTAATGGTGTAGGCATTGTCGGAGTATGTATTCTTTTACAGTATCATATGTGCCACAGTGTCATAGTCTTCATTGTGCTTTGTGGTATTCATACATTAAGTCTTCGAAACTACTCCTTATGGTACACTGTGTAACAACCAGCATGATGTTTAATGATACTGTTTACTATTGTGTAATAGAATAATTCTGTTAATGTAGATATGACTTTGGAGTTTTGATTCCTGGTTATGTTTCATCAGCTTTAATCATCATTAAGAAGAAATACATTCGTAATCACTATGTGCAAAGCGGAATTATAAACTCATATCTCAAATATCAATTCAATTTTAAAAACTATCTACAATATGTAATAAGCTGGGGTCATTGATGTTAAAGCTTACCGCATTATGTGTCTTGGTACTGTTACTAGTATCAGTAACTTCGATATTCTGCACCGCTGGTACAATTCATGCACTAGGCTTTAACGCTAAGCCTCGAAATGAACTTAGTTTCCAAGATCTTCAGACACCCGTAGAAAAATCGTATACATTGAGAAGAAGCACGTTCCTGGAGTTACTCAAGAATAAGTCAATAATCAAAGGAGGAGGTTTCGACTACTATGCAGACCTAGCGTACTGGGTTATCACTACATCGAATGGGGCCAAATTTGATGTAAAAATAGTTGATATAGACTCGCTACCCGAGTCCTTAGGAAGAGCAGAAAACATAGTCTATGAATCGAGTCTACAAATTACTGTTTATGAGCCCACATTGCTCGACATATATCAGAATGTAACTGATTCTTCAATTATCGAAGCTATCAAGGGAAAACGTATTATATTTAATTACTACATAGCCTCCGACAAACCCGTTGACGCATATACTTATTTAGATATTGAGGTACGAGAAGAGCCTCAGAATGATAATGATGATGGTGGTGGTTGTCCTGTTCTCTATGTTTATAAGGGTGGTAGATGGGTTTTCGAAAATAATTTGTTGCCTACTGGTTTTAGAGGTGATGAATGGGATCTATACATATTGCAAACAGATCCAATAGATAAACATATGCTTAACAAATTCATCGAGTTGAAAATTAATGAAACTGGTGATACAAGCTACTTAGACTATGTAGCACTATACATGATAGTTCATCGCAAAGAATATACACCGATAGTCGATGTTGTTCACAAGAAACTTCTGTTGGTCTATCTCAATGACAATGCTGTTATTAAACCAAAACTAGCAATAGATATGTTTGGTAATAACCTTACATATGTGTTGAGTTATAGAGATGATATTCCATGCTATATAAACCCAAATACATGGATAGAGCTATACTTTGAACTACCTAAACATATAGAGAAGCCATTATTGGTATTGAGAAGCGATCCTATATGGCCACCAAGACTAAAATACTCGTTAATGATCCAGGTTTACCACAATGGTAAGTGGCACAATATAACGATTCTAGAGCCTAGATATAGGTTTTATCTAGATGCAATTCCAATACCAACAAAGTTTGTAAAAGGAGTAGATGTTCTTAGGATTAGGATTCTATCAACAGCTCTACATAGACTTGATTGGGCTGTGTTAGTACCTAGAGAGCTCTATAGACATGGAGAATACATGATCTTTAGAATACCTTTGTGGAGTGCTAAGCTCGTTGATGGTGATGAGTCAATCAATGTTAGGAAACTAATTCTGTTTAAAGATCATAGATATGTTGTTGTTAATGGATCAAAACAACTATTACTAAAGTTCTGGATAGAACCATTAACACCAATAATAAGAATAGCAAATAAACTAGGACTAAAAACACACTACCTCCTAAAAATATACGGACATTATGTTCGTAGTTATCGAAACATAATAAGAATTGAAGGACCGAAATATAAAGTTGTACCTCATAGCCTTCATTGGGACCTCATATCTGCAGACTACACCATACCCAAAAGCAACATAGTCAGAGTATCATTTCACATACTCGTGTATGTAAGAGAAGCTCCTGTGAACATATACATAGATTCTGCCGAAGTGTGGGTAAATCTGCTTATTTTAAGTAATTACGGAGGTATGAATCCCGACGAACCATTCAACTTCTACACAT
Source organism: uncultured Desulfurococcaceae archaeon (assembly GCA_964619665.1). Lineage (GTDB taxonomy): Archaea > Thermoproteota > Thermoprotei_A > Sulfolobales > Ignisphaeraceae > CAZUDD01. The sequence continues at coordinate 7,275 of CAZUDD010000007.1, forward strand.
TAAAGCTAAAAACAAACGCTGTAGTGAGTTTCGTCTACTTTAGGGCTGACGCTGAACTGAGGAATTACGTCATAATACTCTCAGTGTTAAGCGAGCGAAAAGCACAATTATGTTTTAGCAAGCTTCAAACTGAGGAATGTGAAAACAAAGGTTTGAGAAGTCATATAATAAGATTTGCAACAAACGCCACAGCAACAATAGTCTCGCATGCAGGCATATCCTCGGTTGTTTACTTCAACAATCTCAACTATACCGATATCTCTGCTCAAGAATATGTGGAAATGCAACGACTTAAAAGTATTGCTCAGTTGTTATTACTAGGAGTATCTGTCACTGTCACGGCATTATCTCCAAGTAGAGCCGTTGGCATAATAGGTGCTACGACTCTTGGAGGGCTATCCACGGTAATTGATGTATTGATCAGAGCCATTCCACCTACCGACAGTAGCTCGTATAGTCTTGATGATGAAGGGTACAAGTTAGTCTTATACAAAAAGGATCTTGCGATAGGAACAGTGGAGATGAGTAATGTATGGTACAGCGTGCTTAAGTACGAAATTGCATGGAGCGTTTCATACAAAACAACAAACCCTGTAATGTACATATACTTCAATTATAACGATGATCCTGATTTCATCCGCGTAATACTGCAGATCACAGATTAAAAACTGCCACAGCTATGGGTAGGCACCATGAATAAAAGAATCCTTGCAGTGATAGTAGTTATATGTTCGATAATATTAGCAACTATTCAGATAGTACCTCATATGCATAACCATGAGGAAAAGGTTGAAAAGAAAATCATAACACTTAAATTAGATAAGGGTTACACATTATTTTTAAAGCATTTGAATGCATTTACTATTGAACTGCTTAAACACAAAAGCTATAGTCATGTGGCCATAGTATTGAAACTCTATCCCACATCCTATGAGAATGGCATTGTTAAGTATATCGCTGAGTTAAGGATAGCCGAAGGAGGCCCTCATATTTCAGACCTTTTCGTATCTAATGTAAGGGGGCCAGTACTAGACCTCATAAATCGTATTAGAAAGTATTACTTACCGCTTAATCTAGCATTGCAGTACTTGTCATCAAATAATAGCATGGATAGGGTAGTGGGCTTAGTATGGCTAGCTAAGAACAAATCTTGTGGTTCTAGCGATGACTATGGATACGTAATACACGACCCTACAAATAATACTACAACCATGTATATTGATGCGGCTCTAAGGATTTTCTCGGGAGGAGCTTTCGTAACACCTCGTGCAAAATATGAAGGCTTCTACCTCATTAGAGGTGTATTTCATGTATATGATGAGAGAGCTTTTGCTATACTTCATATATACGTCCTTAACTTTTCAAGACTTTCGCTGTACGAACACTCTATATATGCTTACAAATGCTCTAAAACCATCAAAAGGGATTATTGTGACATAATCGTAATAGGTATTCCAGGAGTTATCAACGAGTTCGTTGGCTTTGTAGAACCTGCAATAACTATGCCTCCCAAAGTTAAACTCTTATCATTGGCAACATTCGATGAGGCTCTTGGTCAAGTTGTAGGTGAAACATACTGTTTATGCATTAAAGATCCGATATACTTTGACTACAAGGATCTAAGTAACATCCTATTACCAACGACTATACATTTCTACATTCACACCCACGATTCTGAACTAAGGAATTTGATAGAGAAGGAGCTTGGCCCATTAACAGTGATAAAGAAATACGAGTTCAATCTATCAAAAGAAGACATCTGTAAACATCCACATTTACGTGAACGAATTATGTCGTTACTGAATCTATACAAGGACAAGATGGTCATAGCCATTAATAGTTGGCTTAGACATGTACTTGGAGAAAACTTCTCTAAAATTCACGTAGAGTACCATATTAGTAAAAACGTTATGTGTACATATGCCATAATAAGTCTTCGTAAAGTGACACTCTATAACTTAACTCTTGATCAAGCTCGTAAACTACTCGAGAGTGTATGGAGACTTGTTAAGAGAATTTCAAGGATTATCCATCTTAACGTTGAATCCATAGAAGATGTTGCTTTTGGTATTCATGAAAAGTATACTAAGTGGGTTCTAATTGGCCAAGGGTACAGCCTAAAACAGTGTCCAGTAGATGAGAAAGGTTATCTCTATGTATTCAAGGCCTATTATTCTGATCCGGCATGCTATGTTAATGGTACTAGAATTGATTTGATTGAAGAAGGTATGAAGGTTCTTAGAGAGCTTAGAGAGAAACAAGGTTCTTCTTGATTTTAGTTGTAGTTTTCTTCTGGTCTTTGCTTTTATAAGACTTGTTTTTCTAGAGTGTATCCATGGGCTAGAAAGGTAATGGTTGTGAATCCTGTTGTTCACTATCTAAAGCCTAGTGTTGTTAGAGAGATTAGTGAGTGGTTGAGAGGTCGTTGGATTGCTCTTGAGGGTTTTGAGCATGGTAAGAGAGTTTTTATTAGGTATGATCAGAGAGGTAGACCACTATCTATTTCTTCTCAGAGAGATTTTGAGCAGCTTGTTCTTAGGTATAGAGGTAGGTTTAGGACTATCTATGGTAGCCTAAACATATATCAAAAACTAGAGCATGAGCTAGACACAGATATCCTAACCAATATTGTTGCAACTACACCTGCTTGGGATATAGATTCAAACGATATTTCTCTTTGGAGAGGTGTTGTTGAGATAGCTAAGATAGTTATTGATGCTCTCAGAGATTATGGTGTAGAGAAATCTGTTTATCTTGTTTGGAGTGGTCGTGGAGTTCATATACACATAAATGAAAATGCTTTATCTCCACAGACAAAGTCTATGATTCATCCTTTTGATGTTGCTTATGCTGTTGTAGAGTATATCCTTCGTATTGCTAGACCAAGAATAAAAGATGTTATTGCTAGATACCCAGGTATTAAGGTTGAGAATGTTGTTGATTTAAAGAGAGTTTTTACAGCACCACTTTCACTTCATAGACAGCTAGATGTTGTTGCAATATGTATGAAACCAGATGATCTAGATAGCTTCGATATTTCGTGGATAAACCCTGAGAATTATAGACATAGAGAGTTTTGTTGGAGAGAATATGTGGTTGGTGAACTAGATGATCTAGCTAGTAAAGCAGTTAAAGAGGTTGGGTTGAAGAGTTTACAGCTTGAAGTTCCACGTGTTAGAAGATCAGCAATAACTTTTGAAGATATTGTTGAGGGTAGAGTTGTTGAAGAACCACGTATTGGTAGATTTGAAGTTATGGCTTTGTTACAAGCTGCTAGATACTATGTTCTTACTGGTGATCTCGATAGAGCTAAGAGTTTTGGTTTGAATAGAGCTATCTTCTATGCATGGGCAAAATACTATGGTCCTCATGGAAAGAGATCACAGACTAAAATTACGGGTAGAGCTATAGCTAGGTCTACTAGTGTTAGAGATGAAGATCTTGGTGAAGACAAGGAGAAGAGATTTGCAATTGTTTTTGGTACTGAGAAAGTTCCTGTTTCTTCTCGTGGTTGGTTTGAAATGGGTGGTCAAGAACAACTTCCAGAAGATTTTGATAGACAGATTGTTAGTAAGCTAGAGGTTGTTGCTCCTTGGGATGAGATATGGAGAAAGACGATTGAGTATGTAGAGAAGTTTCCACAACATATTCTTAGAGATCCTCAGAAATTCTATAAGTATGTTTATGAACCTGTTAGAGATAGTTTTGTTGAAAAGGTATTGAAAGTCAAGGACTCTAAACATAGTGGAGGTTTACTGGCTTATGCTAAGAGGGAGAAAAGAGATGAGCATAGTCGTTGAGTATCTATCAATTCATAGCTTTCAACACTACTACTGTACCTCCCTAGTATTGTTCTACCCTCTATTACATGATTAGCATAGCTGGTATAACTAACAGTATTTTACGATAACAACAGTTATTACTGTATACTAAGCTTGTGTTTATATTGATTAGCATCAACGCATTTTAAGGGTGTTTCCGTGGTCGAACAAAAACAGACTCTATCTAAAGATATTGTTAGGGAAACTGTAAAGAGTTTCAAACCAAAGAAACTAGAGTTGCCAGTACCACCAAGAGTTGACCATGCTGATCACATGATAAAGACTGCTCTTGATGGATGGACTAAGCTAGCTGCTGATCATATTCTTCATCCACAGATGAGCTTAGAACTACTATCAGTTCTAGGTGCTGTTACTAGGAGAGCTGGTATCATCTTTAGAACTCATAGACCTCTCAAGGGATCTGAGGTCTCGAAAGAGAGTATAGTTACTAGGTATAGACTATACGATCTGTTGTTGGAGACTATATGGAATCTAGTTGGTATGGAGAGAAAATGGGCTGGTATACCAGATGATATAGCTTCTAAAGCTGTGAAAATGCTAACATCGACTCTCAGTGAATGGGAGTCTATTGAGCGTTCAGAGTATGGTTATCCAGTAATTCTAGAGACTGTTATAGAGGATCAGCTTAGGAGTATGAAGATTGTAAACAAAGGAAATAGTATGTTAGCTATGATTGCACAGGAAGTTGAGAATGAGCTTAAGAAGGATAATCTTGCTGAAAGCTATGTCGAGGCAATGTCTAAGAGGATCAGGAACAACCCGTACTACATAGCATATGAAAAGAAGCTCTGTAAATTTGGTAATGACTATGCACTTGGTTTAAGATGGCTTAGACATCTTGGATTTGTACAGGTATCAACAAATCCAGCATTAGCTGCTAGAGCATATGATGATGATCCTGAGCTATGGGAGAAATTCAAGGATTATGCACGTGAAGTACTATCTAAGGAGTATCCAGAATGGTTTAGAGATCCAGATAAGTATGCTGATGACATAGCTATGGAGGCAACTAGATTTGGATTACTAGAGAACTTCCTTGTATTTAGAGTACCATTTATACTATCGAAGTATCATGACGGTCTTGTAAGCTATCAGTTGAATCCACTTATCGCTCATGATGTTGAGAAGAGTGTTGAAGCTGCTAAGGAATTCTATGTAAGACTTGAAAGAGATCTTGCTGTATACGATGAGTATCTATGGTGGGGATACAATGTTCCTGAGAAGGGTAGACCAAATCTAGTTGTTAAGGTAGCTGCTGCATATCCAGCATCTATTGAGATTGCTGAGAAACTAAATGAGATGGGTATTGGTCAAAACATAACTGTTAGCTATACAGTTGCACAGGAAGTTCTTGTTGGTGTTGCTGCTCTCAGAGGAATGGCAAAGGCTTTGAAGAAGGGTGTCATACCAACACAGACATACGATACTAACATGGGTGGTAGACTAGAAGATCATTTGAGAGAGAGTATTGCTACTGATCTACTGCTAAAAGGTCTTGAGAAAGTAGATGATGCTAAAAAAGAGGAGATTCTTGATAAGTTTGCTAAAGGTCTTGGTCTAAGCGATGATAAGATAGCTGAGCTAAAGAAGATGCCGCTAAAAGAAAGAGTTGAGTATCTAACTCATCACAGAGTTATGGGTAGAGACCTACTGAAAGAACCATTTATCGAGGCGCTAGTTGAAACAGGTGCTTATGGATCTAGAGAAGATGTTATTAAGATGCTTGAACCACTAGAAAGAGCATTGAAGCTTTCAGGAACATTTGTTGCACATAGAGTATACGAAATACTGTTCTCACCGTGGAACAGAGAGAAATGGATCGAGTACCTAGTGAGAGAAATCGGTATTACTAGAGAAGAAGCAGAATTTGTACTTGATAGACTAGATCTTTTACCAGCATCAAAGAGAAAACCCATAGATACACTATATACCTTTGCAAGTAGAAACATGACAAACACTGAGTTTCCAAATCACCAGCTAAAAGTTGTTAAAGAAATAACTGAAAAGAACATTAGGCTAGATGATCTCAGAGAATCAGTTACACAAAGACTACTAGATCCACAAGCACTAGAGATACTAATGAAATTCGAAGACTTCGTGAAAGCCTATGAAGCATCACCAGAAGTAAACGAACTACTAGCTAAAGTAGGAATCAAGAGAGAGTACGGTGATAGAGGTCTAAAACTAGAAGAATGGCCTAACTATGGACCATGTGTAAAAACAATGAAAGAATTCACAAATGCCTACCTAGCATTCAGAGAAAAAGTCGTTAAAACAATAAAGGAGATTGCAGCAGAACTAGGCATCAAGTAGAACCTCAACCTTTTCTTCTCAACTTCTTTTTGACTCTCTGACATAAAACTTTTAAGAACTTTTAATCACAGGTATCAGGTAATCAGATCCACAATCTCTATATGTGGTATACCGATACCTTGGTGTTATCGATGAATACAATAGCTGAAATAAGCAAAAAGAAAAACTCAAAATAATACTATAACCCTTAAACATGCTCCAAAACTCTTTGATAGAAAACTGTGTTTTGAAGTTCTACAACAGTTAGGGAATTTAAAGAGGAATCAGAAAAACTAATTGAGAGTATTGCTGAAGACCCACGAGCTCAACATAAGGTTCAACTCTATTTAACTCTATACGTTACTAGGAATGTTCTTGAGCATTCTGTATCGATATTAACGATAATACAGATGTTTTAAGATCTAGATCAGGAACTTTAGGGATAGTCCCTAAGTCATTTGTAGCGAATAGTTAGTGAGAGGCAAATATACCTATTCAGCACTTCTACTCGTAGCTCTATTAATGTCAGTATTGTTGCCATGAACTGCTTTGAATACAAATACAGTGTATGCTGAAGACTGAAGAAAGTAGAGTTGAGCAGATACCTGTAGAGAAAAGGTTATTCCAAATTATAGAACGATATTCATAATTATACTGATTGTAGTTGCTATAACAATTCCAGTTATAGCGTATAGAAAGGTTAGGCGTAGTCGAAACTAAGTTTGTATCTCTATGGTATTGCTATTGATTCTATTAATGGTTTTATTGTTTTGCTTGCTATTCTAAGCATTTCTTCAAAACTTGGTTTTGGTATACACTCTATGGATAGATAGTAGTTGTATCCAATAGCTCTTAGTAATGCTATTATTTTTGTCCAGTCAATCATTCCCATACCTGGTGCTAATCTATTGTTTTCTGCTAGATGGACATACCCTATATAGTTCTTTGCTTTTAGTATAGCTGTATATGGATCTCTCTCCTCTAAGGTCATGTGGAATGTATCGAATAGCATTCTAAGGTTCTTTGGTTTTCCAAGAGTATTGTATAGCTCTATAAACTGATCAATGTTGTTTATCAGCTTTGTCTCGTATCTATTCAATGGCTCTAAAAGTATTGTTACATTGTGTTTCTCAGCTATATCAAGAACTCTATTTAGGGAATCGATAAGTCTATTCATTGATTCTCTATTGTCTCCAGGCCCACGTATAAGACCAATAACAACTCTATCACATTCAAGTTCATGAGCAATAACACTGTATCTATCCATAAACTCTATTGCTTTTCTTCTCATCTCTTCATTTGGATGTGAAAGAGAGTGACGATATGTTAGATACGATAATCCTGTTGATATAGCTGATACAGCAATACCTCTATCTCTAAGAATCTGTCTATACCTAGGCACATCGAATTTCATTGGATTGGCAATGTTCAGCTCTATACCGCTATAACCAAGCTCTACAAGCATATCAAGTACTTTCTCTAGTGGTGCTTCAACAAGTACCTCAAAACCAACCTCTTCTCTAACAGCATAAGCAACACTAAGTTTCAAAAAAGAACCCCTTACTCCTTTACTATTTCTGGTGGTTCAACCCATTCTTTTGGTTTAGTATACTCGAAGTCCTCTACATCAATCCATGTTCTCGGTATCTTTCCTGGTGGATACGTCTTCTTTAACCACTCTATGAACTCTATCATTCTCTTAATAGCTGTTTCAACTAGTATCTCTCCTTTCTTTGGATCTGCTTTTGATGCCCAACCTACGAATCCCTTGGGATAGTAGTACAGTTCTGGTGCATGACTAACATCATACCAGTTGAAAGGTTTATCAGGAAACACATTGCCTGCTGCATTAACCCATTTACCTGGTATAATTCTGACTACACCCCAGTTACCCTCTTTCTTTAGTGTCTCTACATCGACTAGGTCTGGAGCTACATACCATAGAACACTGGTCTCGACTTCATCAGCATGGATAAACGGCTTCTCTAGCTTTACACCAGGAGCAATCTCTTCACCAGTACCAGCTTTTCTAAGTAGATCCTGAACCCACATCCACCAGCTAGTAACTAGTATCAGTGCATGAACACCCTTCTCGATAATGGCTATGTCCTTAGCTATTGGCAATACATATTCTTGTCCATGACTGTTTAGCACGATTATCTTTTTGAAGCCAGCATTAGCAAGCCATCTAATGACATCAGATACATACTCAATTAGTGTAGTTGCTTTTACAGGTATAGTACCTCTTAAACCATAGTGATGACTTGGATGACTACCATAGAATATCGGTGGTGCAACAGTAACACCAGTTTCATAAGCAACTCTTTCAGCAATAGAAACACCGATTATAGTGTCTTCACCAACAGCAGCAAAAGGACCGTGAGCCTCGGTAGACCCTACAGGTAGAATAACGATATCACATTCCCTAACACGCTCCTCAATCTCTCTCATACTCATTTGATCAAGATAGATCTTCTTACCAAACCTATTCAGAACAACTCTACCGAATCTCTCACTCAAAGGCTTAGACAACTACATCACCTCATAAAAAGGGGTATTTCTAAGGATTAAACATTGTGGTTATTACAGCAATAAATAACTGTTACGTGTTGAACTCGTAATCAGGATATTGGGTGTCCTAAGCAGGTTCTATTCAATGAAATAGGTCTTGATTCCAAGAGCTTTAGCCACCTCTGCCTGAGCTTCATCACTCGTTAACAGTTCTCCATACCTCAAAGCCTGTGCTATATATAGAGAGTCGTAGAACGTGATACCGTATGTCAATGCTATCTCCATAGCTCTGTCTATATACATAGACTGATCCTCTAACCTCACTACACCTTCACTAACAAGTTTCTTCAACTCATAAAACACTTTGAGGCCTAGATCAACAGATATCACCTTACGGATAACAACGTGTTTCCATATAGCATTAGCAACCTCCTTAACAATGTGATCAACAGAGTACACACCCCTAATAAGATAACCCTCGATCTGCTCCCAATTCTCTTCGCGTAGTAGGTACTTGGCCAGTGTAGAAGCGTCAATAACTATCACGATCCTTCCTCACATACTTAGTAACAGTACCTTTAGGAACCTCAGGTAGTTGCTCAATGGTTTTTCGGACCTCTATCAACACCTTTCTACGGCGTAACTCCTCAACCTTATACTCCAAAAACCTACGAATCTCCTCACTCCAGTTAACCATGTCACTAAGCCTATCCATCTCCTCTTTCAGCTTACGAGGTATACGAATACTAATAACAACACTCATAATATACACCAAAACTATACACCGTATTACAGAATACATAAAGC
>CAZUDD010000008.1:0-15017 GCA_964619665.1 uncultured Desulfurococcaceae archaeon
GCTATAAAGAGACCTCGCTATGAAGAGACCTTGATAAACAGTATCGGTATAGCTAAAACGGATATCTATGAAACTAAACCTGGAGTTGTCTATGTTAGAGGAGAGGACTGGACTGCATACTCTGTTAAGGGAAGGATTGAAGCAGGTTCTAGAGTTCGTATTGTGAGAGTTGAGGGTCTCAAACTATATGTTGAGAAAGTTGAAGAAGATACTCAGTGAACTACTTATATTGTTATAAACTGTAGTTCTCGAATAGGTGAAATCATGGTAGATCCCTTCATATTGATGCTGATTCAACAGACGTTGAAACCTATTGCAATGGCTATAGATATAGGGACTATAGTTATCGTATTGATCTTCTTAATGATATTCATAGCCATTATAGCTACACACATAAAGGTTATTCCTGAGTATCAAAGACTTGTAGTCTTTAGACTAGGTAAACTAATTGGTGTTAAAGGACCAGGAATAGCATTTTTAATACCTATAATAGATCGTGGTGTAGTTGTGGATCTGAGAGAGTTCGTTATAGATATACCTCCACAAACCTGTATTACCAAAGATAATGCTCCTGTCGATATAGATCTGCTGATATACATGAAGATATTCGATCCAATAAAAGCTGTAACAGCAGTTCAAAACTATGTAAGTGCAGCTACAGGTATTGCTGTTACAACATTGAGAGCTGTTGTTGGTGATCTACAACTAGATGATGTTCTTGCTAAGAGAGACTACATAAACTCTGTTCTACGTGCAAAACTAGATGAAGTTACAGATAGATGGGGTATCAAAGTAACATCTGTTGAAATCAGAGAGATTAAACCACCTAAAGAAGTTCAAGAAGCTATGATTAAGCAGATGGCAGCTGAGAGAAATCGACGCGCTATGATATTAGAGGCTGAGGGTCACAGACAAGCAGAGATTCTTAAAGCTGAAGGTAGAGCTAAAGCTTTGGAAATGGTGAATGAAGCAGCTATGAAGCTATCATCAAAAGCAATACTCTTACAATACCTAGATACTCTGAGATCTATTGCTCAAGCACCATCAACAAAGATAGTTCTACCCATCGAAATGTTAACAGCTATATCTAGATGGATTCAATCAATTTCTAGAGGAGAAAGCGAAGAACATAGCTAAGATAGGTACATCCCTATTCACATCGTAGTCTCTATTCAAGAATTCATCGCTATAATATGTCGCTATACACTGAGAAAAGATACGCAATTTGCTGTCAAGATATATGATGGAAAGCAGCGTTCCTTTATTGTAGTAGGTGAAGACACTATGTTTAGTGTTGTTGAGGGTTTCCATAGAAAATTTCATAGAAAACCTAGAGTAGTCGCTTCTACTCCTGGTAGACTTGATTTTCTCAACACTCATCAGGATTACAAGGGTTTACCAGTTGTTTCTATAGCTATAAACTTGAGATTGTATGTAGCTATCGATGAATGTCGTAATGAGTCTATGTCTAGGGTATACTCAGAGAATCTTGGTCTAGAGGATGTGTTTAATGTTCGTGAAGTAGATCTAGTTGATGGTAGATGGTTCGGTAACTATATTCGTGCTAGTATCATCGTGTTGAAGAGAATGGGTTATGATATAGGTTGTTTCAATGCCTATATATGGAGTGAGATTCCGATTGGTGCTGGAATGGGTAGTAGCGGTTCTCTTACAACAGCCTTCATAGGTGCATTGAATATTCTTTTTAGTCTCGGTCTAGAGAAAAGGGATATCGCTGAAGTTGCTTATAGAGCTGAAAGAGATGTCATGGGTATACCATGTGGAAGACTTGATCAGTATACAGCTGTCTATGGAGGTATCCCATTAATTAGGTTTAGACCTAGAATAGAGGTAGAGAATCTCAATCCTCTCAATGGAGTATTCCTAGCTATAGACTCAGGAATTAAACATTCAACAGCTGATATCCATCCAAAAAGACAACAGGAACTCGATGAGGGTCTAAAAATCCTGTTATCCATGGATATACCACAGGAATTAAAGAATAAACTGAGTCTATATCACTGGAATGTTAGGTGGGATGAACTTGATCTGGATGAGTTATGGCCATACCTAGAAAAATTACCTTCCATACCTAGAAAGAGGATTGTATATACAATCAAAGCTCATAGATCAACTGAACTAGCACTAAAGGTAATGAGGCATAAGAGAGTTTCCGTTGATGAACTTTCTGAAATACTTGAAATATCTAGAGCTAGAGCTGAGGAGATTCTGAGTAGAGATGACTATGTGGAGTCTGTTGTAGGTCTTGTTATGACATATCAGCATAGACTACTTAGTCAACTCTATGATGTTAGTCTTCCAATACTCGATAGAATAGTTGATATTGTTGTTTCTAGTGGTTGTTATGGAGCTAAACTTTCTGGTGCTGGTCTTGGAGGTATAGTTATGGGTTTTGCAAAGAATAGAGATATCGCTACAAAGGCTCTTCAAGAAGTCGAGAAAATACATGTTAAAGATTTCTGGATTGTCAATATTGATAAGGGTCTAAGTATCGAGGTGTTATCATGATAAACGAGATTGTTCAGGAACTTAGATGGGATCCAATACTAGGTGAATGGGTTTTAGTATCGAATATCCGTGAATATAGACCCTGGAGAAAAGAAGATTTCTGTCCTTTCTGTCCTGGAGCTCCAGAAACAGGTTTTGGATGGAATACACTGATACTAGATAATAAGTATCCTATGCTATCTCAGAATCCACCAAAACCAACAAGCCACAGGTTCTATACAACAGCTTATGCATATGGTAGATGTCTTGTACTTATCGAAACCCCTCAACATGATGTTGACGATCTTAGCGATCTAGGTGTAGAGAAAATAGTTGAGGTCTTCAATAGAGTTAGAGAGCTTATAGCTAAGTATAGAGAAGATCGTTTCGCTATATACCTTCTCTATTTCAGAAATAAAGGTGTTGAGATAGGTGTTTCATTAACACATCCACATTCACAGATATACATACTCCCCTTCATACCAGCAAAGATACTTAGAGAATTGATAAACTCTAACAACTACTATAGATCGAGAAAATCATGTTTATTCTGTGATATACTAAGAGAGGAACTAGCTGATAAAGCTAGAATTGTATTTGAGAATAGGTGTAGTGTATCATTTGTTCCATTCTATGCTCACTGGCCTTTTGAAGTCCACGTATACACTAAGAGACATACTCAGCTATTAACAGATCTCAGCGGCGAAGAACTCTATGACTTTGCTGAGAACATATTCACGATTCTTCAAGGATTCAAGAAGTTACTTAATAAACCAATGCCATACATAATGGTTCTGCACCAAGCACCATTGAAAGGAAGATATGATTTCTATCATCTACACATAGAGATCTATGGTGTATACAGAATTAGTGGTAGACTAAAGTATGCTGCTGGTATGGAGATTGGTGGTGGTAACTTTACCTATGATAGCACACCCGAAAAAGCAGCTGAGATTCTTAGAAATGCTATCCAAAAATATTGAATTTAGCTATACACTCAATACACTTCACATATCCATTATGGATGGTATAGCTCCATACATTCTTAACAACTTCCCTATTGTTGACAGTAACTCTCTTCACTATCTGAGTTTTGATAACCGATGAACCAAGATACATCCATTCTTCACCTAGATCAACACCTAGAGATCTCAGCTTTTCAATCATATCTCTAAGTCTAGGTGTCCCTCTATCACTAGAGTATGTATGGTATAGTTTCGAGATATAGTTGTTGAATCCAACTCTAGCCCTATAGAGAACATACATAGAGATCTCTTTATCAGATCTAAACTTCACTATCCTAGAATCAAAATATAGTGGTATCCCAAGTCTATTAGACGTTATAGCACTAGCAATAGAAGCTGAAATACTAACTAGCTTTTCATGTCTTGAACTATAGTACGGATTTCTTAAACAAATAACGTTTATCTCATCACTAACAACATAAGCACATTCACAGTTCAACTCTCTACATATCTCGATAGCAGATTCCGTTAATGCATTATGAACTTCTCTAGACCTAATACCAAATGAGGACAGTTTTCTACTAAATCTAACACCATCTAACCTAATAGCGAATGGAGAAGTAATTCTATTTAGTGAAAATACTTCTCTAGACTTAAAGAATTCGTAGAGCATACAGACATTCAATTCTAAGAGTTTAGATACATCACTATTGACGTCTATACACATTTCCTCCCAAAACCTTTGGCAAATTTAATTGAGCAGCATGAACGTATGAGGATAGAAGAGGGGTAAAAGCTCTTATCACAGTTACATTTATAGATGGTACAAAGCATCGAGATATACTTCTGATCTCCTGATGAACCTCCTGTGAATAACGGTGGAGGCAGCTCAACTCTTTTACGAATACCAATGCTAGGAAGCACTTTGAAAGGTCTCAATACTGGACTTATCGATACAACATTATGCGAAGTACTATTAAATATAATGTTTGGTTATAGTGGTTAGTGACTTCATTGTTTCGTTTAGTCTCTATGGCACCATATGTTGTCAGGATTATGAAGGCAAATAGCGTGTGATACCAACATATGTCACTCAATACTGTCAATAACGAGTACAAAAATAAGTATTTCTGGTACCAATATCTTTGAATTCAAGAGCATAACCTTTAATGATGTTGAAAATAAGTTCTGTATTTGTTCAAACATGCATTGCGGAACAAAAGTAAGGATCAAGATCGTGAACTCTATGGTAGTGATCGGCAATGCGGTTTATACATATTCGGATAGAGTCGTATACAGTGATAAGCTCTTAATTGAAAAGTGTTTGTTGATGGTTAAGCTAGACCACTTCATATCATGTTTAAGGAGATTGAATTCTACACCTAGCATAAAAGAGTTAAGGAATAGAATAGCTGGTGCTTGGATTGGCAAGTGTTGTGGTTGTATGCTTGGTAAACCTATTGAGGGTTGGAATCCCAATGAGATCCTTAGAAGATTGTTGAGAATAGGTGAGTATCCACTTAGATACTACTTACCTAAGAACTTCTTTACTGATGAAGAGCTTAAGGTTAGGAGAGGTCTTGTTAGAGAAGAAATTGATAGAGTTGTTAGAGATGATGATATTGACTATATGGTTGTTAACCTAGAAGTTGTTAAAAGGTATGGTCTTGAATTCAAACCTGATCATATTCTGAAGCTATGGCTCGAACTACTACCAATAGATAAGGTGTATACAGCTGAAAGAGTTGCTTATAGAAACTATGTTTTAGGATTGAAACCTCCATTCACAGCCTTGTTTATGAATCCCTACAAAGAATGGATTGGCGCTCGTATAAGAGCTGATATATGGGGCTGGATTCTACCTGGATTACCATCGAAAGCAGCTTATCTAGCTTTTAAAGATGCTATTGTTTCACATACAAGCAATGGATTAATAGCGGCAGTTTTTCAAGCTGCAATAAATGCATATGCATTTATTGAAAGAGATGTATATCAATTGATAGCTGATATACTTGAGTTCTTACCTCGATCTAAACTCAGAGAAGCTATTAGCTATGTAGTTAAGCTCTTTGAGATGGGTCTTGCATGGATTGAAGCTCTAAACAGAATATTAAGAGAGTTTAGATACGGTCCTGTACACTCAGTGAATAACACAGCTATTGAGGTTTTAGCTCTTCTATGGTCTAAAGGAGATTATGATAGAGCTATCTGTATAGCTGTTATGTGTGGTCTTGATACTGATTGTAATGGTGCTAACGTAGGTTCTATTATTGGGACAATAAATGGTATTGATAGAATTGATCGGAGATGGTATGAAGTGTTTAACGATATTGTTGAAACAGGATTAAGTGGATACTCAAGGACGAGATTATCTAGACTAATTGATGAAACCTATGAAATAGCTCTAAAGAATATTGAGAGGACCTAAATCACCATTTTAGCTTAATTCCAGCATACTTTAATCTCATTAGCGTTGTGTCGTAAGGATCAACGACTTCTTCTTCAAACATTAATGCTAATCTAGGATTAATAGCTATGAGTCTTCTTATAATCTCTGATCTCTCTTCTAAACTCATTATTCTTGGATCTGTCATAGCAGCTACATGAAATCTAATACCAGCTCTATCAAGAGCTTCTATGGCTCTATATGGAAGTTCAAAATATTCTTTCTGTGCTCCTGTTCTCCATTCAAAACCTTGTGGGTAACCTGCTTTAAGCGATACCCTGACATATACTTTTGAAAACTTCTTTAGATCATTAACAAGATAAGGTTTAATACCCAATACAATACCGTTTGTTTCAAGAATAAATATATCAAAATGCTTACTCTCTTCAACAAGCTTGATTATGTCTATGAGATGATTCCAACATATTGTTGGTTCACCACAGGATAATCTAGCTTTTCTAATGCCATACTTTTTAGCGAGGTATTCCATAGCATAGAAAGCTTGTTCTGGTGTATAGAAATCACCGTATTTCTCAGGAAAATCTCTTGATGGTGGAGACCAACAGAAGAAACACCTTAGATTACAACCAACAATACATCCTGTAACAATACCCCTATAGACACCAGCAACATAGAAACTAGTATATTTCCTTAATTCAACACCCTTTTCAACTCTACAAACAATCCTATAAGTCTGTTCAGTAACTTCAATGGGGTTATACGGTTTCCAGTTCTTGGTTATGTACCTTGGATAACCCTCTATAAAACTCACCCTCTAAGACATATATCAAGAATCAAGAGCTATATTTAGATCTAGTCATGACTAGAAAGGAAATGATTTTGCAGAAACATAGGTAAATGAACCTATCATCTTTTCCTCGGAATCAGTGTTAGAGTTAGTAAAAATATCGATTTACTTCTATGCAACTTGATATGTAGATGTTTTGATATTTAGTAATGCACTGAATGCGGAATCAAGTACAATGGGTAAGCATCAGTAAAACTCCGAATGCGGTATTGTGATGTTTATTAATGCAATCAGAATTGATGTTATCAATGCTGTAGGGAGATATAGTTTTACTTATTCATATTCTCCAAAGTGTAGCGTCGGGGTTATGCTTTTTCTTGTGTTTCCATGATTTTTGTTGTGGTTTAGGATTGGATTGAAAAAGTTTATTGAGTAGAATGTTTTATCTAGGTGCATTTACTGCTCTGTTTAGTAGATCTTCCCATACAGCATCTACGTATTCTTGTAGTTGTTTGACAAGATGTCTATTCTCTGGTTTTAATAGATGTCTAAATCTTCCTTGTAGTTCTAGGAATCTTTCTATTGGTTGTTTAAGGCTTGGATCTCTGGCTATTGCTAGACTTCTATCTGTTAAATAGTATCCTTCTCCTTTGACGTATTCCCATAGTGGGAAGTAGCATGTGTCTACGGCTCTCTTCAATACTTCTATTGAGAGACTTGGATCTACTCTCCAACCTCTATTACAGGATACTAATGCATGGATAAATGTTGGTCCTTCTATCTCTAGAGCCCTCCTAACTTTTCTTATTAGATCTACCCAGTGTGCTGGTGTTGCTGTTGCTACATAGGGTATCCTATGCGCTACCATGATATCCGCTATGGGTTTCTTGTGCTGTTGTTTACCTGGAATAACTTTTCCTACAGGACTAGTTGTTGTCCATGCAAATGCTGGTGTACCACCACTTCTCTGAATACCAGTGTTCATGTATGCCTCGTTATCGTAGAGAATATACAGTACTTTGTGTCCTCTCTCAGCCATACCACTCAATGCCTGGAATCCTATGTCGTAGGTACCTCCATCACCAGCAAAAGCAATGACATCTATACGATCGTAGGGTAATCTACCTGTTTTCTTCATAGCTTTTAGAGCTGCTTCAATACCACTTGCAACAGCAGCTGCATTCTCAAATGCTACGTGTATCCATGGTATTGCCCAGCTAGTATACGGGAATATAGTTGTTGCAACTTCTAGACAACCAGTTGCCGTTACAACAATTGTAGGACCTCTAAGCGCATATCCAACTAGCTTAACCAGTGTTGGAACTGTACATCCTGCACATAGTCTATGACCTGGTAATAGAATGCTTTTTCTTTTAGCAAGTTCTCTTGGATTCAGTGTTAATGGGATTTCGACTTTTTCTCCATGTTTAAACGTTATGAGTACATCGCTAGGTGAGGGGGTACCCATATTCACCACCCTTACATTCTAACTCCAACAAATCTAAGAGGTTCTTTTACTTCACCTTCCTTAGCTATCTTGAGAAGCTCCATAAATATGTTCTCGACAAGTCCTGGATCAAGATCTCTACCACCAAGACCATAGACATAGTTTACTAGCAATGGTCTCTTTTTCCTCTTTCTATCTAAGTGATATAGTGCTGTTGCTATCTCTAGATAGCTTGGGCCATAACTACCAAAACTTATTGCTCTATCCATAACACCAACAGCTTTAACATCCTTTAACAGCTCTGCTACTTCATCATGTGGGAATGGTCTAAAGAGTCTTATTCTGATAACACCTACTTTATGACCTTTCTTCCTCAACTTCTTAGCAACATATCTCACAGTACCAGCTGAACTACCAAGAACTGTTACAACTACATCAGCATCATCTACTTCATAAGTATCTAAAACTCCATCACCATACTTTCTACCACAAAGCTCATACCATTCCTCATTTACTTTTCTAACAACATCTTTTGCTTTAGCCATAGCTTCTATCTGTGGTATCTTATGCTCAAAGTAGTAATCGTATAGATCTAGAGGTCCAAATGTTAATGGATTTTCTGGATCTAGCTTAATCTCAACTTCTTTTCCTAGATAATCAACATATGTTCTATACACCTTTCTATATCCACCAAGGAATTCATGTACTGCTTCATCTGGTAGTATTAGTATATCCTCCATTGTATGGCTTAAGAAGAATCCATCTAGATTAACCATGACTGGTAGTAGTACATCTGGATGTTCAGCTATCTTGAATGCCTGTATCGTTGTATCGTAGGCTTCCTGTACATTCTCTACGAACAACTGTATCCAGCCAGCATCTCTAGCACCCATTGCATCACTATGATCGCAGTGTATGTTTATTGGTGCTGATAGTGCTCTATTAGCAATAGCAAGAACTATTGGTAATCTTAGTGCAGATGCTATATAGAGTATCTCCCACATTAGCGCTAGTCCTTGTGATGCTGTAGCAGTAAATGCTCTTGCACCAGCTGCAGCAGCACCAACAACAGCACTAAGAGCTGAATGTTCACTTTCTACAGGTATAAACTCTGTATGTACTTCTCCATTAGCAACAAATTCACTAAATCTCTCAACGATGATTGTTTGTGGAGTTATTGGGTAAGCAGCCACGACATCGACTAAGCTTTGTTTAACTGCATATGCAACAGCTTCATCTCCATTCAAAGTCATCTTAATCTGTTTTTCAGGAGGTATACGTGGATTCTTCATGAGGAACCACCTTCAGGAACCATCGATATAGCTTTAACAGGACATTCATGAGCACATATACCACAACCTTTACAATAGTCATAGTTTATCGATACCTTCTCTCCATCCCATGAAATGGCCATGTCGGGACAGTATATAAGACATGTTAAACATTTAACACATTTCCCATAGTCTATAACTGGTCTTAGAGCTCTCCAACCACCAGTCTTATACTCTATAGATAGTTTGAATGGTAGTGCAGCTAAGGGAAGTTCTTTTGTTGAACGAAGCTCGCTATTACCCATACATCTACACCTCTCGTGTATTCTCATATGCTCTCTTAACTAATTCAATGTTTTTCTCAGCTAGTTCACCACTAAAACGTTCTCTAATAGCTTTCTCAAGTGATTGTAGTGATACTATAGGTATTGCTCTAATAAGCGCACCAACCATAGCTGTATTCGTTATAGCTCTACCAAGAATTTCAAGTGCTAGTTTAGTAGCTGGGACTGTAAATACTTTGTATTCTCCTTTCCGAATATTCATTGTTCTATATAGAGCATCTATATCGCCTTCATAGTTTATGACTATTGTACCACCCTTCTTTAGACCTTCAATAACATTGACTACTCCTAAAAGTGTTGGATCTAGAACTACAACAACATCGGGTTCGTATATCATGCTATGAATTTCTATAGGTTCATCACTTATCCTTGTGAAAGCGAGTACAGGTGCACCTGATCTCTCTGGACCAAATGCAGGAAAACTCTGAACATGTTTTCCATCATACATAGCTGCCATTGCTAGAAGATTAGATGCTGTCCAAACACCCTGGCCTCCACGACCATGCCATCTAATCTCTGTTAACAAGCTATACGACACCCCAACAGGATTCAAGTGTTCGTTACCTTATTGAAAGTTCTCAGTATAAATCCGTTTTGCTAGAAGTAGATGTGTTGGTGAGTGTGGTTAGCTGTGTTCGTCATATTATTACAGGCTATATGGTTTATACTACCAGCGTATATAGCGAATGCAATGCCATTGATTGTGATGAGGTTTTGGAGGTGGTCTAGACATCCAATGGATTTCGGGGTTCAGTTCATAGACGGAAGAAGAGTTTTAGGACCGAACAAGACTTGGGAAGGTTTTAGTATTGGAGTACTAGGTGGAGTATTCGTAGGTCTAATTCAAGGAATTTTCTCTGGATACATAGCTCTCTATACACTTCGAGGATTTGTTCTTGGTTTAGGAGCAATGCTTGGAGATGCTTTAGGAGCATTTATAAAGAGAAGACTTGGTATCGAACCTGGTAAACCAGCACCTATAATAGATCAGCTATCCTTTGTCATCATAGCCATAGCTCTAGCATATGTATCTGGACTATATACGCTCAATGCTATTCAAACACTATTCATAGTATTCTTAACTCTGGTTCTGCATCCACTAACCAATGCTATAGCATATATAATGAAGATTAAGAGTGTTCCCTGGTGAAGAATAACCGCTTATATCTTAAGCCATTGAAACACTGTATAGGGATCTAGATGAGTAGATCAGATCTCAGTGTACTCGATGTATTCTTTAACCCTCGTACAGTAGCTGTTATCGGTGCTTCTAGAGATCCTACAAAGGTTGGTTATCAGATACTCTACAACTTAAAACAGAAATACAGGGGTAAGATCTATCCTGTTAATCCACACGCCAAGAAGATTCTAGGTCTTAAGTGCTACAAATCTGTTCTCGATATCAAAGACGATGTTGATCTAGCAATAATATCTGTACCAGCACCAGTTGTTCTATCTGTTGTTGATGAATGTGGTAGAAAAGGTGTTAAAGGATTAATTGTCATTTCAGCAGGTTTCAAAGAGATAGGTGGTGAAGGTGTTGAACGTGAGAAAAAGCTTGTTGAGATAGTTAAGAAGTATGGTATGAGGATGATAGGGCCTAACTGTGTTGGTGTTTATGTACCTAAAACAGGCTTAAACACGACGTTTCTAAATCCATCTAGAATGGGCTTTCCACCACATGGACACATAGCCTTTATATCACAGAGTGGTGCATTTGGTATTGCAGTTCTTGATTGGGCTGCTATGAGGGGTGTTGGTATAAGCAAGTTCATTAGTGTTGGTAACAAAGCCGATGTTGATGAAGCTGATCTCCTAGACTACCTAGTAAAAGATCCAGATACTAGAGTCATAACACTGTATATCGAAGGTGTTGAGAGGGGTCAAGAGTTTAGAGAGGCTTTAAAGAGAACTACTCTTAGAAAACCTGTTATAGCATTGAAATCTGGTAGAAGTGAAGCTGGTGCAAGAGCAATAGCATCACATACGGGTAGTCTTGCTGGTACTGATGCTATCTATTCAGCTGTATTCAAACAAACTGGTGTTATTCGTGCTTATGGTATGGAGGATCTATTCGATATGGCTGTAGCACTCTCAATGCAACCACCAGCACCAGGTAAAAGAGTAGCAATTCTAACTGTTGGTGGTGGTTCTGGTGTTATGGCAACAGACGCATGTATTGATCTAGGTCTTGAAGTACCTAAGCTATCAGAAGCAACTGAAGAAAAGCTAAGAAAAGTACTACTACCTATTGCTAGTCCCCATAACCCAGTTGATGTAACTGGATCGGCCAGAGATGAACATCTAATAGAGTCTGTCGAGATCTTGATGAGGAGTGGTGAAATAGATGCTATTATATGGATACCGTACTTCATGGTTCCTGGAATCTCGGAGAAAATAGTTGAGAAATTCATTGAGAGAGTAAAGAAAGTGAATAGAGAACTAGATAAACCAATACCCATTGTGGGTGCTGCTACAGGTGGTGAATACACATGGAAGTTAGCTGCTAAAGCTGAGAAACTAGGTATACCAATGTATCTCTCTGTCGAGAGAGCAGCTAAAGCTGTATGGGCTTTAAGTAGATATGGAGAGTGGCTTATAAAGAATGGTGTTTACGAAGAGTATGTTGAGAGGTTTAGGAAAATCGTTGGTTACTAGCTTTCTTCACTAGTTATAGGAATACCATGACTTTTTATCTTGTCTACAATATCGATATCTGAAAACTGCATAGCTATCTCAGAACAAACCTTACCAGTAATACCATCTAGTATGAATGGCTTTTCTATGTGTTTACTCTCTTCAACAATAGCTAGGTATAGCGGGTAATACAGAATATCTTCGTCTAGAACTTCACCTCCTATAGCTTTAATAACATCTCTAGTTCTAAATAGAACTTCAAATTCCGGATTTAGTACATAAACACCTTCTTTTTGTTCTGGTTCACCTTCATGTATATACGTCTTCAACTTCTCTAGATATTCTTCATCTACAAGGAGTGCTGGATCTAAACCTCTAAGCTCAACTATATCACCATATATTTCAACCAGTCTTCTTTCAGCAAGTGCCTGAATTTCGCTTCTCAGTATATCGATAGGCATTCTAAGTTCATCAGATAGTGTATTCATGCTTATACTTGGATCTCTATGTAGAATTCTCAGAATGTTTATAGCTTCATCAGATAGTGTTGCCAGAGGCTCTATATCTAGAGTAAGGGCAATTCTATTCTCTTCAAACTTAACAATATAGCCCCTTAAACCACATACAAGTAGATTACCTGTCTCATACTCTATACTCGATGAAGTTACTTCAAGAATTGGTATCTTAACCTTCATTCTTAGTATTGGTAAATAGACTAGTGTAACTGTTTTTGGTTTTAGTCTCTTTAAGAATCTACGACTACTCTTTACAAAGTCTAGAACTTCTTTTAGACCTATCTGAGGTTCAAGATGTAAATATGCAGAAATTTCTTTTCTATACATATCTTCGTATGTCTTGCGCATTGCTTCATACAAGATCTCTTCTGGAGGCATTACTATTCTAAGACCATACTTTTCAGCTAGTCCCATGGCGTCAGGTTCAGCGCCTTTCAATGCAACTATAATTATTTTATCTACTGGTAGCTCTTGTCTCCAAGCAATAAACTTCTCAACATCATCTAGTGTAACAACTCTATCGAAAACGAGGAATCCTAGTTTAATATCGATACCAGGGAAAATCTCTAGTTCTCCAACAACATCAAATTCATGTTCAACTCCATTACCTCTAACCATGGTACGCCTAGACACTCTAAACTTTTTCTCAGCTTCTTCAAGGATTCTTTCGATCCACATTATAGCTATATCACGTAATCCTTTCTCACCCGATACATCTGTTTTCGTTTTGGATCACCTTTAGCTAAGTCGTGTTGTAGGCTATGAGTAGTCGAATCCAGATATAGTCTGGCTAATCTAGTCGAAATGTACACGCAGTCTCTAGAGGGTATAGCTGTATTTGTACTCAAATACTATTATGGAATTCTATGTAGATCCCAGATACATCTAGAATGAGAGAACTAGTTGTAAACACTACTTATAGTAGCAGCAAAGAGCTTCTCTAACTTCTCTAAGTAGTGCTTCTGTAAAGCCTTCACGACCTGTATAGATACCATCTAGACATTCATAGCTTGAGTAAACAGCATTACTTCTCTTATCAACTAATAGTTTTAGAGTACAACCTCTATCATCCTTGATTCTCACATACATTAAATTCCATTCATACTCATTCAAGAACCTGTCTATGGCTTTAGAAATAGACATATGCTCTCTATAGTGAATGCATCTACCTGTATTTACTACAATACTTGCTAAATCTATATCGAATCTAAGGAAATTCATTGATAATAATGTTTGAACACTTAGTTTTCTACGAAGTTGATGTTCCGGGCCTTCAAAATGGATAGTCTCTATATTCTCTCTAACCTCTTCCTCTACTGTATTGAATGCATGTTTAAAGAATAGAACTTTTATTATGGTACCTTCTCTCCTAATTAACCTCATACCTAGACTAAGTGTTTCAGCTAGAATAGATAGCCATGAATAAGCTGTAAAGTCATCCAAGATTATCGCTATTCCTTCACCTGGATTCAACTTTGATAGCTCTCTAAAAGCTATATTTACAATATGATTTGGTGGAACACCTCTTAGATCTAGTGTTGCTCTTCTCTTAATCAAGTTGTTAAACCTCTTCTCCTATACTCATTGACTAATCTGAACTCTAGAATCAGTGCTATAAGTCCGGTAATAGCGATAAATACTATTAGTATTGTTATTGTTAGAGGAATACCAATGATATCTACTAAGGATATCCTCATATCAATACTATTTACGACTCTATCTACACCTATGTACTTAGTCAATGAAAACA
The DNA here is from genome assembly GCA_964619665.1 of uncultured Desulfurococcaceae archaeon. Taxonomy (GTDB): domain Archaea; phylum Thermoproteota; class Thermoprotei_A; order Sulfolobales; family Ignisphaeraceae; genus CAZUDD01. The sequence goes on from CAZUDD010000008.1 coordinate 14,632, forward strand.
TTGTTAATGCTATTAAAAACGATATCAACTCTCTTAAATAACCAGAGAAAGATTTTACTATTATCTCTAGAGTACATGCATTAGTTAATGACATTCCAAGACCAAAGACTAGACCTCCTATAAAACTCATAATACCAAAATTCTTCAACTCTATACTATGCAAATCACTGTATATTGTTGATGCTGATAGTATTGTTGTTATCAATAATAGAATGAGTAGACCCTGTAATTGTTTGAATGCTACTATAGATATAGGACCAACACTTCTAGAAGTATCTCTAAAAATTGAGACTATACTTATCCTGCTTCTTTGAAGTATTGTTCCAATGAAAAAGCCTACTATGTAAATACTCATAGCTATATAGATTGGAGTAGCTGTATAGAAT
>CAZUDD010000009.1:0-15010 GCA_964619665.1 uncultured Desulfurococcaceae archaeon
TTACTAACATCTGTTAACAGATCTCTAAGACCTAAACTAGAAGCTGAACTTAGAGAGGGTACCAGAGTAATAACACTAGACTTTGAGATCCCAGGTTGGAGACCTGTTCAAGTCGTAGAAGTTACATTACCTACACGAGTAGCTAAGTTCTTTCTATACATAAAGGGTATCAGCGATAGGAAGTAGGCTCTATATAAGTCTAGCGATTTCACGATAAATTCTCTCAATCCTATCAACAACAATACTCAATGATGGGACCACATATGCAGATGAAGACTTTAGCATTTTCACAACATCTCGTATAAGCGATAGACTATCACCAACATTACCGACCATTATAAGCGTTTCAAGTCTTAGTGATGCTCTCTCCAGATCCTTTTCAAGTCTATCAAGATTCAACAACACATTTTCCAGAGATACAATATCCTTTTCAATATGCTTAACTATGCTCTTATCTACAGCACCTAAATTCTCTATCCTAGACAAAACATCTCTACGCTTAGCTATCTGTTGCTCTATCATCTTTCTGTAATAGCTAATCCTATTAACTAACTCTCTACACAATGCCAATATTACTAAAAGCCTTGACTTTGCACTACGACTTGACATAATCTATGACAACCCATTCCACATAGCTACTAAGAAATGCTCTGTTTAAACTGAGAGCCTCATAGGAATCTAGGGTATCCATAGACCAAGACTTCTAAGCTTCTCTGCATGTATTCTAGCTTTCTCGAGTAAGAAAGATACTAAATGATGTAGATCTGTATCTATAGAACCGTAGATATCGTTCCATTCCCTAACAGCCTCTTCATACATCCTCAGTTCTCTTATCCTAGCAATAGCTAATCTTTTTAAGGGTTCTGCAATTTCTTCTGGTATCGGTTTACCATCAAGAATAAGTCCAGGACATTCACCAATAGCATTCTCGTTAACTTCTATCTCTACTTCGTTTTCAGACTTAACAACATATACAAATGGATAGAATCTACATACCAAGGGCTTATACTGTTGAACACTACATAGACCTTCCGGTGTTAGGAATACACATGCACCATCTTCAAGACTTGCCAATGATAAATAGTATTCTCTTGAACGAAAAATTATTGTTGATATAAACCTAGATGTACCTACAGAGTATAGATCTGCTTCTCTAAGCTCAATGAAAAACTCTATGTTCTCTATACCTCCATAAACATGGAGTCTATAGAGATCGAGATGTGTTACTGGTATCCAGTACTTTTTACAGCATATACCCTTCTTTAGACAGCGAAATCTAACCATCTATAATCCCATAGTCTTTAGGGAGGAGCTAACACTATTACTGTATATGGCTCTGGCTTCTCCTTTGTTATCTCTATCTCATTTCTATCGACTCTAACTACTTTCCATGGTGCTTCAGCTCGGGCTACAAAATCGTCAACAGGTTTTAGCGGTAAGTTCATGCCTCTAATCCAGTAGTGCATAGGGATTACTATTCTTGGATTGAGTGTCTTAACTACACTCCATGCTTTAACAGCATCTATGGTGAACGTACCACCTACAGGTACAAAGAGTACATCAGCATTACCTAGTTTTTCAGCATATGGTGGATCTAGTTCATGACCTAGATCACCTAGATGAACAAGAGAAAGACCTTCAACATCTATGCGATACAGTGTAACAGTGCCTCTTCTCTTACCCTTGAATTCATCGTGATACGCTTGAACACCTATAATCTTGATATCTCTAAACGTTGTTTCACCAACAAAGCTTCTTAGAATTCTTGCTTCTGGCTTAGCTACTACGCCATATGCATTATGATCGAAGTGATCATGGGTTATGAGTACTAGATCTGCTTTAGCAGTAGGTGGCTTAATACCTATGCTATAACCATCGTGAGGATCTACAACAATTGATATTCCTTCTTTGGTTACTATCTCAAAACATGCGTGTCCATGCCATCTAACGAGCACCATCTAAATCACCTATACTTCATCTGCATAAACTAGAATAAATTCTGTATTGCAGAGTTAAGGGAGTTAATAGTTATAGCCTCTGTTAGCACCGAGGTTTAGCATGAGGTGGAGGATCTATGAGTGAAGAAAAGAAAGCTTCTGAAGAAAAGAAAGAGGCAAAACCAGCTACAGTTGTAGTACCAATAAAACCGAAGATGGCTATGGTCTACGATAATGAAGCTAAGATTAGACAAGCACTAATTCTCTTGATGAGGATAATCAATGACTCTTCTATACCAAGAAATATTCGTAGAGCTGCAACAGCAGCTGTAAAAGCATTATCAGATAAATCATTATCACCAGCTGTTAGAGCTGCAAATGCTGTTGGTATACTAGATGAAGTTAGTCAAGATCCCAATATGCCTGTTCATGCAAGAACAATGCTTTGGAACATCATATCTTTGTTAGAAACTATAAAGGATTGAACAGATTGCAGTGAGCTAAGCTAGAGCTATAACATGACGCTGTTACAGTGTTGTATAGCGGTGAACAACTTGTATAGATACAGAGTTAGGGGTATCTATGCAACAGCAATAGCAAAACTATTAATGGATGCTGGTGCAGAACTTGTTGATGTATCTAAGCAACTATCAGAGAGATTATCACTTGATAGAAGACTCGAAGAAGCTCCACATGCAACTATAAAAGCTGGTGAAGAAGATAAAGATCAGATCATAGTTATAGGTTATAGAGATGCTGTTGAATATGCAGTTATAGAGGCATTATCGAGAATTCCGTTTACTGCAATAAACTACAATAATGTTGGACCCTATACAACATTGAAGGTTAGAGTTCTTGGTGTAAAGAATGGTGAGTGTATAGGGGAGACTCTCTATGGGTATACAAAGATTGTAGACTATGAGAATTGTCGTGAAGGAGAAGAGATCTTAGCACATGTTCTAAGAGTTTCTCCAAACGAAGAAATGAAGTTGATAGTGAGACCAGGCATTGCTGTTGTAAAAGATACAGTTGTACTCTTTGAATCTAGAAATCCACGTATAATCTTTAGTGAACACATAAGAGATCTTGGTAGAAGAGCTGAGTTGATGATGCTTTCACAGAATGTTATTAGACAGGGTATTGCTGTTAAATGGCGAAGCTCTGCAAGATCTGTACCCCTAGAGACCGCATCAGAGGATCTTCAAAAAGGACTTGATGAGTTGATGAAGATAAAGGAGAAAGCAAATTCTGTACCGTATGGTGAAATTGTTAGTGAAGGTGAAGCAATATCCGTTATACATCTATCCAGATACTCTAAGGAGTTTCTAGACGAAGTTAGAAGACATGTTGTAGATACAACACCTCTACACCATACACTAAAAGCCTGTGATTATGGTCAAGACATAGTCGAAGCTCTAGACAAAATCAGTTGTTGTGTTGATCTAAATCAGCTTAGACAGGGTATTGAAGTACTCGTTCTAGACTCTATAAAGAGACTGAATAGTATATTTATAAAACATGTTAAACCGGATGGCACTATCATCAGAATTGGTCCAGCGTATATCGATAGTGTTACTGAATCTCAATTCCTTGGCAAAGCACTACTACTCAAAAGAGTATCTAGATCTTCCGGAGTATACGATGGACTTAATGTTGAGAAAGAAGTTGGCGATATAATGGTTACCCTAGTTCCATTATCCAGTGAAAAATGGAATATTGTTCACATGTACTTCGATTCATCTATGAGTAGACTCAAAGGCATATACGTTAACGTAAATACACCCGTGGAAATCTGTCCCAATGGTATCATCAAATACATAGATCTCTATGTGGATATAACCATTAAAGCCGATGGGACGTACAGTATTGTAGATCTTGATCAACTTGAAAAGAGCTATGCTGAAGGTATTGTTCAATACGATCTCTATTCTAGAGCTCTAGAGGTAGTTGATGAAGTTAAGAGACATATCAGCTATATTCTAGAGGATGTTAAGATCCTTTCTCCATCTTCAACTCCTTCTCTTGTTTCCTAATCAGTTTAGCTGTAGCAACTTCAGCTATCTCAGCAGCTTCAAATACCATAACTGTGGCTTCATGTGCTAGAGCAAGCGTTTCAGGTATTGAGGTACACTTTTCAACTCTTCTAAAGATCTCATTATGTAATTTATGTCTCTCTAAGAGAACTTTTGTAGCTAGGTCTAGGTTTAGTGTTAGGAAAGCATTGATAGCTTTAGATGTGTATGAAGCTACACTTGCAAAGATTTCTCTGAAAACACCAACACATTCTTTACTAAGTCCACTACTAAGTTTTAGTAATGTATTTGAAGCTCTATCTAGTGCATCACCAATATGTTCAAGACTCTTAATAACTATCATGTTGTCAAGGGCTTCCTGTGGATTTCTATACGAGGTTCGTTTGATGGTTCTTACACCTAGGAAGTGCAGTCTATCAAGATCATCATCTAGTCTGATGAGCTGTTCAAGTCTTGATTTATCACCTGTTTGGAAATAGTCCATGAGTAGATCAAACATGTTGTTTATTATTGTTCTCATAGAGCTAACAACTTCATCTATATTAGTGTTCATCTCATCTACCGATATCTTCACGGTAAAGGCTTCACCATCCATTGCAATAGCTCCTGGTAACCTCATAGCTACTGAATAGAATGCTCTTCTAGCTAAATCACGTTCACTATCAACTATCACAGAGTCGTAACCCTCGATGTACCCTGCTATCAATAGTCTTGATAGAGTCTCAACATCACGACCACTAACTCTAACACCTATTGTAGGTCTTGTACGTGTTGATGATACAGGTTTTATCATTATGAATCCAGCACCAAGAGAAACCTCTACGGTTGTACCAACAGAGACTCCTAGAAGTGGTAGCCATTCCTTAGGTATTGTTACACCAACACTACGCTCTCCTATTTTAATAATCTTTCTAATATCGCTAAGAGCTGGAGACACTGTTACACCCCGCTACACCTAGGTATACTCGCACTATATACTCTAATACTCATTGCACTCTATAATTAGCACATCGATGTACTGTTCATAGGATAAAAACATTTTGAGCGATAAACTAAAATGTTTCCTTAAAAGCAATCTCTACGTTTAGGTGTTAGATGTGGAATCCAGAACACCATTGCTAATGCTATTCGTATCCTGTGTATTGGTGACCATGGTCTTAGCTATAGGAGATATAGATGTGTTATCAGCTCTAACAATAGATAGGGATAGCTGTATAGGGTATCAGAATACAACGACTATAACGATAACACAGTATAATGCAACTCTAACACATATATACGTTCGTACCTATACACATTATAGGTTTCTAACTATAACAAGAACACAGACCTATACACCGCCACTAAGTGCTACTGCCACATGGATTGGTATTGGTTTTGTTATTGGAGCTCTTGTAGCATCACTAATATTCTTGATAAAGATTGAGAGAGGAAGGTTAGTGATAAGGAAAGAAGTTGGTAAGTTGATTAAGAGAAAGAAGTAACCTCCTTTACCCCGATTATCATCACATATCAGAGGGCATGACTTCAGTCATCGGCTAAAATTTCTTCGCTTTCCAAAGAAACTTCTCTAACCCTAATTAAACCTCTTCTAGAAGCTTCATCTACTATTCTTTCAAGATCTGCTCTTCTAGGAGCATCTCTAGCACTAGGTTTAGTAGCTTTCAATGCTGCTGCTATAGTAGCTCTAATAGATGCTTCAACTATATCTAGACCAAGATATAGGTATGCAGCTAAAACACCTGTATAGATATCACCACAACCAGCTGTTGAAACAACATTCATTCCTAGAGCTGAAAGAGGTAGCGATGATATATAGAATAGTCTATTATTTATAGAGTCGACTATTATGGATCCACCACGACCTCTCTTAACGATCAGAATACATTTTGAATATTCTTTAACAAATGTTTTTATACCTTCATAGATGTTATCGGCATTAACAAATTCTAGGAATTCAAATTCGTTTGGTATATAGATACATTTGTCTGGATTTATATACTCTTTGAATTCATCGAAACTCTCAAACCATCTACCTGGATCAAGAATTGTAAATACATTCCTTTTCCTAGCTTCAGAAGCTAGAAAAGATGCAACGTCTTTAGGAGGATTAGCTATTACGAGCATCTCCATATCGTTAAAATCGTTGTTTTGTAGCATAGCAACATTTAGTAGGTTATTAGCTCCAGGAATAGAGACTATAGTTGATGTTCCATCAGGTTCTGTTAGTATATAGGCACGACCCGTCGATACTCCTTCAAACCTTAGTATAAGTGATGTGTCTATACCATCATTTCTAAGGATCTCTAGATACTTAGTGCCTTCGGGGTCACTACCTATTGCACCAACAAGTTTGACTTTGTTTGGACCTAGAATTCTAGCAATAGCTGTTGCTATGTTTCCAGCTGTACCACCAAAACTTTTCTCAATAAATGGTGCAACTACTTTTTCACCTCTACGTAGATAAGAGGAGAGCACGATATTGTAGTCGATGTTTAGTCTTCCAGCAACGTAGATAGTCAAAGAGTTCCCGAAACAAACGATAGCTATACAACTCATTATTAAGCCCTTCAACACCTATAAATCTAGGAGTAGAGCTTAGGTGCAAATCTATATGTGGAGAAGAGAGTACTGGGCTCTTGTAAGACCAGACGCAGTTGAAGCTCTCTACAACAAAACTATGAGAAAGATTTTGAGATGGTACTACAGTGTAATGGAGGATCAAAGACCAGCAAAATTCATGATAGCAAAGACCATAAGTTCAAGAGAAGATCCTAAGAAACTAGATCTAGAAAATCTATGGAATCTACATAGAGAACTAGCTAAGGAATTTCAGAGCGTTTTCAATGAGATAGATCGTGAAGATATAAGTTTTGAAGAGTTCAGAAAAAGATATCGATTTGCTGAACCCAACTTTCTCGATGTAAAGATAGAGATTGCTTATAGAATGCTTAGAGAATGCTGTTTCTGTGAACGGAGATGTAGAGTTAACAGAATTGAAGGTGGTAAGGGTGTATGTAGACTCAACACCAAAGTCTATGTACATTCCTGGTTTCTACATCTAGGTGAAGAGGCCCCTCTAGTACCTAGTGGAACGATATTCTATGGAAGTTGCAACTTCAAGTGTGTGTATTGTCAAAACTGGGAGATATCTCAGGAAGGAATCTATAACGGTGTTGAAGTAGATGCAAGAAAACTAGCGTTAATACAAAAGGAGTTGAGGATTGAAGGTGCTAGGAATATAAATCATGTTGGTGGTGATCCAACACCAAGTGCTCACGTAATACTTGAAAGCCTAAAGTATTTAGAAATAAATGTTCCACAACTATGGAACAGCAACTTCTATATGACCCCTGAGCTCATGGAACTACTCAAACATGTTATCGATATATGGCTGCCAGACTTCAAGTATGGTAACAACGAATGTGCTAAGAGATTATCGAGAGTAGATAGGTATTTCGAAGTTGTTACACGTAATCTACTGGAAGCTATTAACTATGGCGACATGATCATAAGACATCTCGTACTACCAAATCATGTTGAGTGCTGTTCATATAGAGTTTTAGAATGGATAGCGAAAAATCTGCCCAAAGATAGAGTTTTAGTGAATATAATGGATCAGTATAGACCAGAATACTTAGTATTCAGGAATCCAAGAGATTATCCTGATATCTCGCGTAGACCTCATAGAGATGAACTTGAAAGAGTATACCTGTTTGCTGAAAAAATGGGTTTGCATTGGAGAGAAGTTAGTCGCTAACTAGATCTAGTAGCTAGACTTCGTAAGCTCTAACTTAATAGCCTCTAAACTTCTCTCTATAGACTTTAGATATCTTTCACATGGTGTAAAAGCTATTAACTTTCTAACATTCTCATCAAATCTAGCTAAAGTCTCTACATCTATGCTCAGTCTATGTTCAATAATTCTTCTCCAAAGCTTTATCTGCTCTAAATGTTTTCTAATTACTTGTTTAGCATTCCAGGAAATACTACTATGTGTAGGTGCAAAGATATGGAACTCATAGTTGTTTAACAACTTCTCTATGCTTTTAATATATAGTTCTAGCCTTAGACCTGGTGGTGATGTTGGAAACACGACATCTATACTGTTTAGATATCCTCCACATGCATCACCACTAAACAATACATTGTTATTTAGTATGAATGCTTGGTGATGTGGTGCATGACCAGGTGTATGAATAGTTCTTACCTCTAAAGAATTGAATTTAATGATCCAGTCATCTCTTGTCTCAATAACTAGATCTCTATCTTGAATTGATTCAGGTTTACCAAGCTCTAATGCTTCAATACCTAAGACTTCAAGTGTTGCTTTCCATAGCTTTTCTGGTTCAATAAGATGTTTAGCACCTCGAGGATGTATGTATACACAACACTTCAACTTCTCTACAACTCTAGATGCAGCACCCGCATGATCTAGATGTATATGCGTAAGGAATACACCTTCAACTCTTTTAAGCACATTCATTTCCCTGAGTTTTCGAATACAATCAAAAAGATTCTCAATACGACTACGAGGTCCTGGATCTATGATTATGCCACTACCCGTAGATATATCGACAACTATGTACGTTGTTATGAAACCTATACAGGGTGGTATACCCTGACTAACCATATATATTTTAACTCCATCAAGACTAAATTCAATCACCGAGAGACACCTAGAATAACCTTAGCCATTGATACAAAGATAATAAGCTTTATCCGATGATAACACTATGAATTAGAAGCTATGTAATAGCTATGAGGTATGACTATGAACTACAAGAGGATGAGGATTAGAGTCCTCGTAGATACATGGAGTGAAATAGCTCAGAAATCTTTGAGTAATAGAGATGAAGTTATAGAGCTTCTAAAGAGAAACTATAAAGAGAATTCATTACAACCTATAAGAGGTGCTAGTACACCACCTGATCTCTTTGAGAAAGAAATGATTTCTCTATACATAGTGGGTAAGTATGGTTTAGGACTAAATAAAGAATTCGATGAAGCGTTTTTTAGAAAGCTATTTGATCCCGAGATAAAGCTTGAAAATGCTCTTAGAGTGCTAGAGAGGTGTAGTAGTGAAGATGAGTTTTTAAAGGAATTGAAAGATCTTGGTATAGAATCTGTTGATGATAAGTTTATAGCTAAGATGTTGAGGTTTGCCTTTACATTGATGTATTTTGGCTTCATAGATGAAAACAAGTTTAGGGATATACTTGTGAAAGCCTATAGAGTTCTTCGTAGTTATGAACAAACCGTTAAGAGGTTTACAAAGTTTTTCATTGCATATAAAGTTGGTGAAATGATTAGTTGTGGAAAAGTAAAGAATAGAATGGGTGTAATGCTTGCTAAGAATAGTCTTGCAGCTGAACTAGGAATACCACGATCTGTTCCCAGCAATAGCTATATAGTTGATGTAGCTATACACTACTTCACGCTTCCACAAAAACTAGCTGAAGAACTTAAGAAGAGTAGAGAGGAATAGCTAGGTCTTTGAAAAGCTCTTCAAAACCTTTTAAACTCAATCAACATCACTATCTTGCTGAGATACGAGGTGTCAAAGAATGTTGAAGTCAGAAATTGAGAAAGTATACATTGTTAAGAAAGGTAATAAGAAGCTAGTTATAGAATTGCACCGAACTGAGGATGGTAAACTCTTTGTAGTACCAGTATATACATTAAAGCATAAATATGAAACAAAAGAAGGTAGTGAAAAAGAATGGGAATACGATACTTCAAAAGCTGAAGAAATCAACTATATGGATTTACCAAAGAATATCAGAGAAGCTCTTTCAAGACTACAAATATTCTAGACTTTGAAAGCTATGCAGCGATAGGTACTACGTTGTTTTACTACATACTTTAAGCTCCACAACAACTAATTCTGGATTTACACCAAGTCTAATTGGTATAATGCTAGTTCCAATACCTCTACTTATGACTATATACGTATTGTTTACTCTATGTAGACCTTCATAGAGTGTTGGTCTACAACCTCTTGGTAGAAAGAGTACTCCTAGGTACTTTATTTGACCTCCATGACAATGACCAGAGAAAACAATTCCAGATATATTGTGTTTAGCTAGTTCTAAACCGTAGATAGGTTCGTGAACTAATACTATAATTAAAGCCTTTCTGTCTATCCTATCTATAAGCCTTATATCAGGATAACCTCTTAATACATCATCAAATCCTATAACTTCGATATCTACATTCTTTATCTTCAGTTTCACTATATCGTTTATTAATAGCATAGCATTGTATTTCATGAATACCTTAATCACTGTATCCACAGTACCAAGCTGGTATTCACCATTACCTAGAACACCAATTATAGGAGTGTTACTGAAATACTTCCTGATATCACTCATAAACTTTTCAAAATGTATTCCATTTTCAGGATTACCAAGATAATCACCTGTCAATACAATTAAGTCTGGTTTTATCTCAATGAGTTTTCTAATTATGGATTTCTCCAACTCACCATAACCACGAATATGAAGATCAGATATTTGAGCAATAACTATAGTTGTTGTATTGAGACAATCTCTACCTAGATTAATACTGTACCTCGTAACGACTAAACTATTAGACGTTGAGTATATCATAGATATAGTCACCGACAACACAATGATTATAGATGTTAACGCTATGAGTATTCTTCTACTACATACGTACTTCCTAAGCTTCTTGATAAGTAGTGGCTTCAAGTCTCTCATCCAAGGAGAATTCTGTCTCAACTACTTCAAATACAGCAAGATATTAAACTGTAATAGTGTTTCTAAGCTGTTATGTTGATAGGGGGTATCTCGAGATATCAAGGTTATGGTGTGAACACATACTATGGTGAATCAGCAATTCATTGAGTATGCAAAAGAGTATAGCGATGAAGAAGTACTATCACTCTTAAGTCCTTGGGTAGCTAAGTGGTTTAGACAGAGGTACTCTACATTATCACCTCCACAAAGAATGGCTATACCCTATATAAAACAGGGAAAGAATGTATTGATCTCAAGTCCTACTGGTACCGGAAAAACTCTAGATGTATTCTTAGCTATTATAGACGATCTTGTTAGACTAGATCTTGAGAATAGACTTGAAGACTATGTTTATGCTGTCTATGTATCTCCTTTAAGAGCTTTAAATAACGATATGAAGAAAAACCTTCTTATACCTTTGCAAGAGATATCAGAGATTGTTAAGAAAGATCTTGGTAAGAGCTTAAGAATTAGAGTTGCTGTTAGAACAAGCGATACGTTACCTCATGAGAAACAGAGAATGCTTAGAGAACCCCCACATATACTCATAACAACACCAGAAAGTCTTGCAACAGCTCTTGTAGCACCCAAGTTTAGATCTAAACTTACAAAGACTAGATGGATTATAGTTGATGAAATTCATGAGCTTGCTAGTAGTAAACGTGGATCACATCTTAGTCTAAGTATCGAACGACTTGAAGATCTTGTTGGAAAACCTCTACAGAGAATTGGACTTAGTGCAACAATTGCGCCTCTAGAAGAAGTAGCAAAATTCTTAGTAGGTTACAACGATGATGGTACACCAAGACCTGTTGTAATTGTTGATGCTAGATTTAGCAAACCACTCGATATAAAGGTTATATGTCCAAAAATGGATCTGATATATACACCTGCAAATGTATTGAACGAAGCTATATATGATGAGCTCAGAAAGATCATTCTGAGCCATAGAACAACATTGGTATTCACTAACACGAGAAGTGCTACTGAAAGAGTTGTGTATAAACTCAAGAAGTATCTAGGTGAACAGGGTGTTGTAAATGCAGATGAAATTGAAGCCCATCATAGTAGTCTTAGTAGAGAAACAAGGTTAAATGTTGAGGATAGACTTAAACAAGGTAAACTGAGAGTTGTAGTTTCATCAACAAGTCTTGAACTCGGCATAGATATTGGTAGTATTGATGCTGTTGTACTCTTAAGTAGTCCAAAAAGTGTTACTAGACTACTACAAAGAGTTGGAAGATCAGGTCATAGTGTAACATCTGTTAGTAAGGGTAGACTCATAGTAGTTGATAGAGATGATCTCGTTGAATGCACTGTACTAGCTAAATTAGCTTATGAGAGAAAGATAGATCGAGTTAAAATTCCGAAAAAGCCTTTGGATGTATTAGCACAACACATTGTTGGAATGGTTATAGAGAAACCTCGACATATCGATGAGATATTCAGAATAGTTAGAAGGAGCTATACATACCATGAACTAACTAGAGAAGAACTTGAAAGTGTTGTAAAATACCTTGCTGGTATGTATCCTGGTCTTGAAGACTATAGCGTTTTCGCTAAGATACGATATGACGAGAAAACAGGTATTCTTCGTAGAAAACGTGGTGCTAGAATGATATACCAGCTAAACGTTGGTACTATACCAGATGAAGCTAAGATCAAAGTTATTTGTGATGATGGTGGTAGATACAGATATATTGGTGATCTAGAAGAAGGCTTTGTAGAGATTCTCAATCCCTACGATATATTTGTTCTTGGTGGAAGAACATATCAGGTCTTAGCTATAACACCAACACTAGTATTCGTTAAACGTGTTGAAGGTGAAAGACCTACTGTACCAACATGGTTTTCAGAGATGCTTCCATTAGCATACGATTCTGCTCTAGAGATAGGAAAGTTTAGAAGAGAAGTTGCGTCATTAATACGTTTACTACCAAGAGAATCCGTTATCAAATGGATTATGGAGAACTATATGCTTGAACCACATGCAGCTGAGTATATCTACGACTATATCTATGAACAGATGGTATTTACTGATGGTAGAGTACCATCAGATAAGCTTATACTTATCGAGGTATGGAACGATTATAGTAAAGGTACTACATCGCTAATATTTCACGCAATATTTGGTAGAAGAACGAACGATGTTTTGGCAAGAGCTTATGCATATGTACTTTCAAGAACTCTAGGTGAACATGTTAGAATATCTGTAACAGATAATGGATTTATGCTTACAATACCTATGAGGAGACTAGATAGAGAATTAATACTGAGTGTAGTTAGAAAGGTGAGAAGAGATAACGTAGAGAAGCTTGTTCGCGAAGCTGTTAGGCATACTGAGATCTTCAAAAAGAGGTTTAGACATTGCGCTGAAAGAGCGTTCATGATGTTACGTCGATATAAAGGAGTTGAGGTATCGTTAACAAGACGTCAAATAAATGCAGAAAAACTCATTAAGTACTTACTAACAATACCTGGATTCCCAATCATAGAAGAGACGTTTAGAGAGATCCTCGAAGACTATATGGATCTGGAACACGCTAAGGAAGTTCTAGAGAAAATAGAGAGTGGACAAATAGAGATAGACGTAGTGTTTAGTGATGGTATCCCGAGTCCGTTTGCCCATGGGATCATAGCCTTTGGTTATAGCGATGTAGTCTTGATGGAGGATAAGAGGGCTTTAATTGCGAGACTACATGAAGCTGTTAAACAGCTTATAGCTAGAAAATCTTCAGGTACATATCACTCATCAGAACATAGTGAAAAAGAAGCTATTACAGCAACATAGATCAATGATATACTTAACCCTTAGCATAGTTTAGAATTGCATAGATATGCTCGAGCTCTTCATTATGTTGAGGACCTAATCTCATTCTCATACATGCATACCTCTCTAGCACCTAAAACCTCCATAAGCTTCATAGCTTCTCTATTTGCTTCAGAAACAATGATCTTCTTAGCTCCAAGCTCAATAGCTTTCAACAACAGTATTTGTGCTGCTCTACTATCTACAGCAACTAAAGGTCCAACTCTATCTCTCCATATCATAGCGTAACCACAATCTTCAAGAACAAGTAGTTTAGCTCCATATCTAAGCCATGTATTGATGACATGGAGTCTATTAGTTCCAAATACTTTTCTATCAATAGTAGCTACAAAACCATCTATTTTATCAAGAACTTCGATATTTACATCATTGATGACTTCCCTATACCTCAACTCTATTCTTTCTAAATCAAACATTATTGTTTTGTACTTCTCTACAAAACCCAGTTTTCTATAGAGTTTAAGACCAGCTTCTGTTGAATCTAAACGTATTGTTACAACATTTCTCTTCTTAAGTTCATCTATAAGTGTTGAAACAATCTTTATACCTATTCCACGTCTTTGAAAAGCTTTCATCGTTGCTACCGCACCAATCCAAGCTAATGAATCGTGCTGATAGAAACACCCTACACCTACTATCTCTCTATCGATGCACGCTACATAGCATCCATCGAGTTGAACTTCCAGGCTTATCTCGTAAACAAGCTTTACACGATGCACATCACCTTGGAATCCAAATGCATCCATATACACTCTGGCCATAGAGACTGTATCGCTGGGAAGAGCTCTACGAATCACTATATCCATAAAATGCTAATCCCAGGCTATGTATGGTAATCAATACTTAAACTCATTTTGGTGAATCTCTATGTTTCCAAAGAATCTCACATGGGTAAAACTTAAGGCATACATAGAAAAGAATAGACCTATCATTATACCGATAGGCTCAGTTGAAAGCCGTGGAGCACATCTACCTATAGATACTGATATTGATAGCTACCTACATAGCTGATAAAATTGCTGAAAAACTAGACCTAATCTCTCTACCTCCAATAACCTACACCATAGCTATACCAGTAAGACCAGGCAATGTATATATACCAAGGAATGTATTTAAGGCCTATGTAAAGGCAGTTATAGAGCATTTTATAGATTATGGTCTTAGAAAATTCATTCTTATGTTAGCTCATGGAGGCCCCGATATGAAGCAATCAGTTGAGGATATATGTGAAGAGTTATGGAGTTCAAGAAGAGCTTCGATACTTGTAGTCCATGTATCTACTGCTCTACAGAAAATGAATTTGATAGATGCTAGTGTCTATAGACATGCAAGTACATGGGAAACAAGTATTGTTATGGCTATAGATAGAGATCTTGTTGAGAATCTCAATATGTATAAAGATGTTCAGGATTTGAAACACTATGGTGTTGTTGGAGATCCTAGAAAAAC